>NZ_DBHIHF010000009.1:0-45460 GCF_057248925.1 Stomatobaculum sp. | reverse complement strand
TGACTATTTCATGCTTGTCAGCGGCACCAACCAGAAGCAGACGCAGGCCATTGCCGATGAAATCGAGGAGAAGCTTGCAAAGCATGAGGTGTTTCCGCGCCAGAAGGAGGGATATTCCGGCGGCACCTGGATTCTTCTCGATTACCAGGACGTTGTGATTCACATCTTCAACGGTGAAGATCGTCGCTTCTATAATCTGGAGCGCATCTGGGCAGACGGCATCACCGTGGATCCGAAGACATTCCGCATTTCTGAGGAGTAACGAGGGAAAGATTACATAATTTAATTCTGTAAATGAATAGGGGGAGCTTGCATATGGAACAGTTTTTTCACCTGAAAGAAAACCGCACGACTGTGCGGACAGAAGTGATCGCAGGTATCACAACCTTCATGACCATGGCCTATATCCTCGCCGTAAACCCGAATCTGCTGGGAAAAACCGGCATGGACAGCGGTTCTGTTTTCACGGCGACCGCACTCGCTTCGGCCATTGCATCCTTCGCAATGGCTTTGCTCGCGAATCTGCCCTTTGCACTGTCAGCCGGTATGGGATTGAACGCCTACTTTACCTATACAGTCTGCATGGGCATGGGGTACAGCTGGGAAGTTGCGCTTGCCGCCGTCTGCGTGGAAGGCCTCATCTTTATTGTCCTCTCGCTGACCAATGTGCGTGAAGCCATCTTCAATGCAATCCCAGGCGAGCTGAAACTTGCGGTCTCGGTCGGCATCGGTCTTTTCATCACATTCATCGGTCTTCAGAATGCCCACATTGTGGTCGACGGCGCGACGCTGGTCACTCTGTTTTCCTTCAAGGGTTCGGTCACAAGCGGCACATTTTCCTCGGAGGGTATCACCGTGCTGCTCGCACTGATCGGCATGCTGATTACTGCGCTTCTCGTCATCAAAAATGTGAAGGGCAACATTCTCCTCGGAATTCTGATTACCTGGGGCCTCGGGATTCTCTGCCAGCTGTTCGGTCTCTATGTGCCGAATCCCGACGCCGGCTTTTACAGTCTGATTCCGTCTTCTCTCATTGCAATGCCCGCATCGGTGACGCCGACTCTGTTTAAGATGGATTTCAGTGACCTTTTGTCGCTGAACTTTGTGGTCGTTGTGTTTTCCTTCCTCTTTGTCGATATCTTTGATACGCTCGGCACCCTGATCGGTTGTGCTTCGAAGGCAGATATGCTCGACAAAAACGGCAAGCTGCCGCGCATCAAGGGCGCGCTGCTCGCAGATGCAATCGGAACTACGGTCGGCGCTGTACTCGGTACTTCGACCATTACCACCTTCGTGGAATCCTCCTCCGGCATCGCAGAGGGCGGGCGCACGGGACTCACCTCGATTGTCGTAGGTTTCCTGTTCCTGCTGAGCCTCTTTTTCTCACCGATATTCCTCGCGATTCCTTCCTTTGCAACGGCTCCCGCGCTGATTATCGTCGGCTTCTTCATGATGCAGCAGGTCAGCAAAATTGATTGGAGCAATATGCTGACTGCCATTCCTTCGTTTATCTGCATCTTTGCAATGCCGTTCGCATACTCGATTTCCGAAGGCATCGCATTCGGCATCATCAGCTACACCGTACTGCACCTCGCAGCCGGTAAGGGTAAAAAGGTCACGGTGCTCATGTATGTGCTGAGTTTCATTTTCATCCTGAAATATATTTTCCTGTAAGACAGGAGATACCTGTCTGCTGCCTAACCTGTTTTCCGGGCCGCAAAATTTTCGCTCCAAAAAAACGGATGCCATCCTGCATCATGCAGGATGGCATCCGTTTTTGACTTTATAGCAGACAGCCGACACTTGTTGTCAGAGATTCCGGTAGAGCGCCACAACCTTGCCGAGTACTGTGACATCTTTGACGATAATCGGTTCCATCGCGTCATTCTCCGGCTGCAGGCGATAATGGCCGTTCTCCTTGTAGAAGCGCTTGACAGTCGCCCCGTCTTCGACAAGCGCCACAACGATTTCACCGTTTCGCGCTGTGGACTGGCGCGCGACAATGACCAGATCCCCGTTCAGAATTCCGACCTTGACCATAGAATTTCCCTGTACCTTCAGTATGAAGGTCTCCTGGTTCGGAAGATTCTCTGCGGGAATGGGGAAGTAGTCGCTGATATTCTGTTCCGCAAAAATGGGGAGTCCCGCCGCAACACTTCCGAGGATTGGCACATTGACGACCTCACGACGCGACAAATTAAAGGCCTCATCCACAATTTCAATGGTGCGAGGCTTTGCCGGATCGCGGCGAATGTAGCCTGCCTCCTCCAGAGCCCCGAGGTGCGCATGTACCGACGAGGTGGAGCGAAGCTTCACGGCACTGCAAATTTCGCGCACGGATGGCGGATAGCCCTTCTGCAAAATACAATCCTTGATGAATTCAAGAATTTCTCTCTGTTTCTCTGATATGGTATCACGGCTCATAACTTTTCCTCCGAGACTTCCAGCTTTCTCGTTAAAAGTGTAGCACGAAGCGCCCCAAAAAGCAAACGATTGTTCGCGAAATTTTGTTCGCTTTTTTGCTTGCCGAACTTCCGTTCGCGTGGTAAGATGCAAACAGATGTTCAAGAACAAAGTTTCGAAGGAGGATAACCCATGCGACAGGCAAACAATAATAGGAATCACCGGGTATCAGAACTGCAGAGGAGCTATGGTCACCGTGTGCGTCCGCGCAGACAGAACAAACGCGGCCTGCTCGGCTTCCTGCTTCCTTTTATCCTTCTGCTCGCCTTTTTTGCAGGTCGCGCCTCCGTGGCACGCGCCGGAGAACTCCCCGATCACAGCGAAGCATATCGCTACCGCGCGGTTAAAATTCAGGTAGGAGATAAGCTGGACGATTTCGCGACACGCTATAACCGAGGACTGTATCGCTCCGATGATTCCTATCTGGAGGAGTTGTGCCGCGTCAATCACATTGACCGGAATACCCGTCTGTATCCGGGCTGCTTTCTGACCGTCCTCGAAGCAGTGGAAGAGTAAGTTTACTCTTCCTCGCGCAGCCGCACCTTATTGCGTGCGCTGCGCCGGTGATCTTCCTGAATCGCCGCATAGTGCTTTTTGGTGGTATTGACATCGCTGTGCCCCAGAACATCGGCAACCAGATAAATGTCTCCGGTTTCGCGGTACAGCGTTGTGCCGTAGGTACTGCGCAATTTATGCGGCGTGATATGCTTGAGAGGTGCTGCGGCAAGCGCATATTTTTTGACCAGTTTTTCGACGCTTCGCACAGAGAGCCGCTTTTGCTGCAATGACAGGAAGAGCGCCTGCTCCTGAAACCCCTCTGTGAGCAAGGCTTCCCGTTCCTCCATGAAGTTTAGCAGTGCCTCCTCAACTTCATCTCCGAAATAGACAATCTGTTCCTTGCCGCCTTTCCGGTGTACCCGGATTCCGTCATTTTTAAAATCCACATCATTGAGATTCAAGCCGACACACTCGGAGACACGAATGCCTGTGCCAAGCAAGAGTGTGATCAGCGCCAAATCCCGAAGCTTGGTTTTTTCATGGTAGCGACGCTGGCGTTCGCTCAGCTTTTCTCCGGATTCGATCTGATCCAGCAGCTCCGCAATTTCGTCGACATCGAGACGGATAATTTCTTTTTCGTGCAGCTTTGGCAGGAGCACACGGTCTGCCGGATTGCTCTCAATCATTTCTTTTTGATAGAGATATTTATAGAAACTGCGCAGGGAGGAGAGTTTCCGCTTGATACCCGTTTCCTGGTTCAATTTGCCTTCCCCTTGCTCTGTGGGTCTATACTTCAAATACTCCATATATTCCTCGAGATCGGTCGCACGGAGCTTTTCCAGAAGAGAAAGCGGAATTTCCTTGGCTGTGCCACAGCGGGCAGCCACAGGATTTTCGCGCATCAGATATTGAAAGAATACGCGCAAATCATAGGCATACGCAATTCGTGTGCGGGATTGTGTTCTCGGTTCAATGCCGCGGAGATACGTTCTGCAGTAGTCCGGAAGCTCTGCGAGCAATTCCCGAAGATGTAAAATATTCGCGCGGTCAAGTTCCGCAAAATAGTTGTTATTTTTTTGTGTTGTGTCAGCCATACGAAAACCTCCGAAATGCCTCAATTTTCCCGTTCAGCAATAGTATACGACATAACTATTCGTTAAACAAGCATTTCGCGAACAGTTATAGTGCGGAGTTTTACTGCTCTCAAGACCCGTTTTTGTTCCCGCCTCACGATTTCATGTGCCGATTGAACAGTCATCTCAAGTTGCAACGATTTCTCTTCTGAATTCATTCATATCACCGGACTGCCTGCCGCATTTTAATTTTTAATGCTGAATTGCTCATCTGGCCTAAGAACCCATGGCTGGATTCTCGTTATGTCAGCTCTTGTGCATTGACTCATTTATCCTTTCATTTTCGGATGTATCTGCGCCGCACAGCCATCCCATGGCCTAAGGACCTATGGCTGGATTCTCGTTATGTCAGTTCATGTGCATCAACTTATTCTTTCTTTTCTGTATGTATATCTGCGTCGCAAGGCTATCCCTATGACTCAAGGCTGCGTCAGCTGCTTATCCTTTCATTCTCCGTATGTATTGTTGCCACGAAGCGATTCCATGATCCAAGGACCTGTCAGGCTGAATTTCCGTCATTTCCTTATTTTAATATTGTACAGCTGGAAAGCTTGGTCAATCGGTTCATCTGTCATCCGGATGTAACTCCCATTTATTTTATGTAAGTGTTACGATTACAAAAAATCTTCCATCACATTTTCATTCAAATCCGCTTGCCCGTAACAGGCAGCTTATCAATGGATTGCTTTGCAACCGCCCATAAGGTTACATAATATTATTTCGTAAACTTGTGATATCCCTACGAATTTGCGTGTCTCACGACAGATAAAAACAAAGTCCGGATTTTCTCCGGACTCCGCAGCTAGTATCTCTGATTTTATAAATGTACGGGGTTCTTCAATACCCAAGTTCTTTAATCAGAGCGGGCACTGTGGTCATTTTCTTCATTCTGCCGACATTCTCGCCGGTAAAGAAAAGTCCTGTCTCCAGATTGCCTTTGACCGCCTCAATCAATGCATGCGTAATACAAAACGGCACCTGTGCGGGATTGCATTTCTTGATGCAACGAGAGCAGTGGACCGGAGGAATGCGGCCCGCGAGGCTTAGCTTCTTTAACAGCGGGGTCTGCACAGCGCGTCCCGGCATACCGACCGGACTGTGGATGATAGAGACATCTTCCCGATTTGCGCCGAGCAGCACATCCTTATAGGCCTGAGAGGCATCACATTCCTCGGTCGCAATAAAGCGGGTTGCCATCTGCACGCCGGCAGCCCCCTGTTCCGTGAGTGTCTGTATGTCCTCCCGATTCCAGACACCGCCTGCACAGAAGACCGGGATATTGCGTTTTGCCGCATCGACAAAGGGACGAATATTCTCCAGCACATCTTTCAGAATGGCCGCGAGAGAGGGGGCTTCACCGGCCAGCAATTCATCCTCCTTGAATCCGAGATGGCCGCCGGCCTTGGCGCCCTCAACGACGATGAAATCCGGAAAGCGATTGTACTTCTTCATCCAAGACTGCAGAATCAGCTTTGCCGCACGCCCGCCCGACACAATGGGCGCAATCAGTGCGCTGCCTTCCGGCACCAACTCCGGCAACTGCAAGGGTAAACCGGCACCCGAGATTACCGCATCGATGCCCGAAGCGACTGCCGTCCGGATGGCCTCGGCAAATTGCTGCGTGGCGACCATCGCATTGATGGCGAGCAGACCGCGTCCGCCTGAGATGTCCCGTGCATCCGAGATTTCCTGCCGCAGCGCGCGGAGATTTGCCTCTTCCGGGTTCTTATAAAAATCAGGCTCGCGATAGCCGCAGTCAGCTGTGCTGATACAGCCCATGGCACCGCAGGCCGCCACACTTCCCGCGAGACGCTCCAGCGATACACCGACCCCCATGCCGCCTTGAAGCAGCGGAATTTCCAGTTCTCTATGGTTGACAGACAAGTGAAGTTCTTCCGACATGGCTGACCTCCTCAATAGCAGTAGCGTGCTTAGACAATATCAAAATTCCAATTCCGGCGATTCACCGAAACCGACTCTATCCTAAGTCATTTTTAGAGTTAGGTCAACCAGTATTTAAAACTAGATGCGATTGACGCAGGCTGTTACAACGGCAAGCCGCCGGTCGGCTGATTATATTAGCGCATATTGATGCATTGAATTCATTTTTAGTGCATACTCATTAATTCTGTATATATTTATATTCTATGCATTGCTTTTCTCTTCCGCTCACTTCCACACTCTCCCGCCGTCCGATGACTTTTTCCTGTGAGCTTCCCCTCTCATGCTCTCCCTTTTACCGGGCGTTCATGAACTCTGCCGGACTCTCCCGCGAAACCGTACCCGCCATATCGAAATCTCTTCTGCCTTTCAGCGGGAAAACGGAGTTGGTATTGAAAAATCCCCCTCTGCCGGAATTACCGGAAAAGGGGGATTGATACCGTCAAAACGGTCTTGCAATTTAGTTGGCCGGCAAACCTGCGCCGGGCCCGACAAGCTCGGTATCGGCAGCGGTTGTCGCACTGTGCTTGTTTTCCTGGACACCGGATCCCGGACCGCGCTCGGCCTCACTGTTCTCACTGTCATTGGAATTGTTTTTGCCGCCGTTCGGTTGCACGCGGCCGCTGCGGCTCTCCGCTGTCTCAACAGCCGTAGCGGTCGTGCTCTCCGTGCGACGCTTTTTGCGGCTCTCGGTCTCGGCAGCTGTTGTCGTCTCCGCAGCGGTCGTTTCCGTCAAGGCAGTCTCTGTTGCGGCACTTTCTGCCGCGCTGCTGCTCTGCTTGTTGCTTTTCTTCTCTTCGCGCGCAGTCTCGACTTCCGTGTTTTTCTTTGTCTTCTCTTTGACCGGCCCGGTGTTGCCGACGGCACCCGGTTTGTCTGTCTGAATATCGACCTTTTCGCCTTTGCCTTTCATACCGGTCCGCTTAACGATGTAAGCGCTCACCTCTTTCACAGAGGCGCTCGGCTGATAGTCTTCCTGCTGATACAGGAACTGGTGCAGGCTCACAACATTGCTCTCAAGCGTAATCGGCACCACACAGTCCTTTTTCTCAACCCAGGCTGTGTCGCGCTCAAACGGAAAGCCGGAGCTCTCCGCGATATGGTACTTCTTGATATCCTTCGCGTAAGCCAGAACATCATCGATTCCCATGCTGGTCTTGGTCTCCGGCAACACGGAAGTCACAAGCTCCATGCGCTTTGCCGTATCGGCCGCGTGAATTTTATCCATCAGAAGTGACACGACCTTGCGCTGGCGCTCGGTGCGGTTGTAGTCGCTGTCCATAAGGCGGAGTCTCGCATAAGCAACAGCCTGTACACCATCCAGATGATTCATCCCTGCGTGCGTGAGCTGCACCGATCCGACTCCCGTGGACTTCACCGTCTCCGTGATGAAGGAATTGATATATTTGAATTCCGCGGGTGTAACCTCAAGATCCACCCCGCCCATAATGTTCACGGCATCGACCACAGCCTTCCAGTTGAAGGTCACATAGTCATCCGGCTGAATGTCGAGATTATAACGCATCATCCAGAGGGACTGCTCGGGCCCGCCCTGAAAATAGGCTTCATTGAATTTATGGTGCTTACCCTTTTTATCAATCTGTACAAAGGTATCTCGGAAAATGCTGCAGATACGGATATCCCCTGTCTCTTTATTGAGGCTCACCAGCATGTTGACATCGGAGAGCGCACCTTTTCCGAGGTTACCGTTCCGGGAGTCCACGCCAAACACCGCGACTGTATAGAAGCCGGTCTCGTGCGTCTTCTGACCGAGCAAGAGTGTCTTGCCTCCCCAAACAACCAGAAAAGCACAGAGGAGGCCGATCAGGACCAGAAGAGGATTTCTTTTTTTTCGCTTGACGGTCGCGGCTTTACTTTCCTTTGCCTGCCGCCGCGGTCGGCGTGCCGTTTTCCCCGCCATCTCTTCCTCCTCGTGGTGCGCTTCACGCACCCCTTCTCTTTCTGCGAATCTTCCCGCCGGAATCTCTTCCGGCGCTTCTTCGACTTCCTCCTCCGCTGCTTCCTGCGCTTCCGCTGACTGCTGTTCCGCCTGTCTGCGGGAAGCCGCCTCCTGTCTTCGCATGTTTTCAAGAACGCGTCTTAATCTGCGTTTCTCCTGCTCCTCCGCAGAAAACTGCGGCTTCTCGAAAGCGCTCTCGGCTTTCTCTGTCACAGGCTCCCCAATTTCTCTTTCCGTTTCTCGGTCCGTTCGCTTTGCGGTCTCCCTGTGAACAGGAAGAGACGCGGCGTCCTCCACCGCGTCTTTCTTCTCCGTTCTATGTTGGTTTCGAAGTGATTTGAGACGAGCGAGCTCCTTCAGATATTGCTCGCGCTCGTTCTTGTCATCTGTTGCCATTCCGGAATTCCTCTTCCCTCTTTAAGCTGTCAAGAATCAGCTGTACCGCACCTTCCAGGCCGAACTTGCTGCTGTTGATGCAGAGATCATAGCTCTTGGAATCGCCCCAGCGCTTGTTGGAGTAATAGTTGTAATAGCTGGAGCGCCGCTTATCGGTCTTTAACATAATCTCACGCGCCTTGTCGCGGCTGATGTTGCCGCCCTGGTAACTCTGTACACGTGTGATTTTATCCTCCTCCGCTGCGGAGATAAATACCGAGAGTACGCCAGGCATGCCGTCCAACGCATAGTCGGCGCAGCGACCTACAATCACACAGCTCTCCTGCTGCGCGAGGTTTCGAATGGTATCGAACTGTGCGAGGAAAATCTTCTGATTAATCGGCATATCCACATAGGGCGAGGAGGAATAGCCGAGAGAATAGGTATCCATGACCAGGGAATAGAGAAAGCTGTTCGTCGGCTTCTCGTCGTTTGACTCCAGCAATTCTCGGCAGAGACCACTCTCTTTTGCGGCGCGATCCAAAAGTTCTTTGTCATAGCACTTAACGCCGAGTTTTGCGGCGAGCATCTCTCCGATTTTATGACCACCACTTCCGGTCTCACGTCCCAAGGTGATGATTCTCTTTGTCTCCATAAGGCACCTCCCACAGAAATGCTAAAAATACGGGTTTCTCTGTTCTTCTATTGTAACATTTTGCAGTGAAAAGGTAAATCTATGCTTTTTGTCGAAACTTGTCGAGCAGTGCTTCAAAATAGGTCGGGAGCGGCGCCGTGAACTCCAGATAGCGGCCGTCCGCCGGATGACGGAAGCCAAGCACCGCCGCATGCAGACATTGCCCCTCCAGATGATAAGGGTTTTTCCCGCTACCGTAGACCGTGTCGCCGAGCAACGGATGGCCGAGCGAGGCCAGATGTGCTCGAATCTGATGTGTCCGTCCGGTCTCCAGACGACACTCGAGATACGTTGCCGATGCAAAGCGCTCCAGCACCCTGTAGTGGGTGACCGCATGCTTGCCGCCGATGATACCGCTTTTCATGCGTTTCCGGTTCTCCGGGTCACGCCCGAGCGGTGCGTCCACAGTTCCTTCCTCTTCCTGCATCCTGCCCTGTGCCAGTGCGAGATAACGGCGCGTAATGCTGTGCGCCTTCAGTTGTTCGGCAATGCACTGATGCGCCCTGTCATTTTTGCAGGCAATCATCACACCTGTCGTGTCCTTATCGATGCGGTGTACAATCCCCGGCCGAAGAATCCCGTTGATGCCCGACAAGCTGTCTTTACAGTGGTACAGGAGGGCATTGACCAGTGTTCCGCCGGTATGCCCGGCTGCCGGGTGAACCACCATACCCTTGGGCTTGTTGATTACGATGACATCCTTGTCTTCATAAAGAATGTCGAGCGGAATATTCTCCGGAAGCACCTCTGTCGCCTCGGGTTCCGGCAAAGTGACCGAGAGGCGTTCTCCCGCTGTCAATGGATAGCTCGCCTTGCGCGGCTTGCCGTCGACCAGAACGCCTCCCTCCTTAATCAACTTCTGAGCATGTGCGCGTGTCAGCTCCGGAAAGAGCAGGGAGACCGCTATGTCCAGTCGCTTATTCGCAAGTTCTTCCTGAATAATGAGCTCCTCCAAACCTGTCTCCTTTTATTTTAAGAATGAAAATTCTTCCTCTTTATAATAAAAACAAAATAACAGAATAAAGACGGCAGCTGCACAGGTCACAAAAATATCCGCGACATTAAACACCGGAAAAGAGATCGGAATAAATGAGAAAAAATCGACAACGGAGCCGCGCATGACACGGTCACATAGATTCCCCAGTGCCCCGCCGATTAAAAACGCCATATTAATGACTAACGGTATATATCGTTTCTTTGCCGGCAAGCGATAAAGCACATAAACGACAAAAAGACAAATTGCCGCCGTAATACCATAAAAGAAAATCATCTGTCCCTGCAACATGCCAAAGGCCGCACCGTGATTTTCGATCCGAATCAGCTCGACCAGTCCCGGCAGAAAAGGTCTTGCGGTTTCAAGCGGCAAGTGTTGCAGCGCAAGGCGCTTGGTCCACTGATCCAGCAGAACACAGAGCCCAACAATCACGGCAAACAGCAGCGACATCCTCGCCTTGGAGCAAGCGGTTTCGGTTTTCTCTGTCATAGTAAAATCCTCTCTCAAACGAAATATGCGATGTCCACATACAGGCGCCCACTCCGCGTGGTGCGCGGCTCTGCGTCGCAGAGCCTGAACTTCCCCTTGCCGCGAAGACTCATAACATCTCCGGCCCGCAGAAGCTCGGCCGGATTACTGAGCTCCGTGCCGTTTCGCAGCACCTTTCCCGTCGAAAACGCTTCTTTGGCCCGCGTGCGGGATAAATTCCAGACTGCGGCGACCAGAACATCGGCGCGGAGCGAAGCCGCATTGACGCTGCGAACTTCGGTGCGACGCACGGCACTGAGCGCCTCCCGCGGTATTTCCCGCACTTCGATGCGGGTATGCCGCACTTCCGTCAATTCGCGCTTTATGAGCGCTTTGACGGCAGGCAGCGCGACCAGTTGCGCCTTGTTTTCCGTTACCGTAATATCCCCGAGCATCTCCCGCCGTATGCCAAGTCCCATCAACGCGCCGAGAAAATCGCGATGGCTGAGCGGCTCCGCAAACTTCGGTGCACGCGGTGCAAGCTCCAGACAAATCAGCTCGTCCTCCGGCGGTTCTTCGAGATAGGACGGCAAAAAAAAGAGCACCTTTCTCTCAGCGTCACAAAAAACGCCGTCGGAAATCACACGGATTCCGGCGACGTTCGGTAAACATTGCGCTGCGAAACGTTGCTCTTCCACAGTCAGAAAATAGCTGTGCGTCGGCACATTCCGATCCTCGCACTGCCGGGACAAATCCAGCAGGCGATTGCGAAACAACTGCAACTCTCTCTCGTTCATCAGACAGACTTAGAGCGCGGCATCTGCGCCACCTGGCTCTCGACATCTTCGAAATCACCGGAGAGCTCCACATTCTTCGGCACCAGGATATAGATGGACTGCGATACATTGTCGATATGGCCGTTGACGCCGCCGGCAAGTCCGATTGCAAATGAAACGAAACTCTGCTCCTCTTCACAGTTCTCGAGGTTGAGAATGATGGTGCGCCCTTCATCGCGAAGCATCTGAATGGCCTTATGCATCTCATCATCCTCAAAACTCTTGGGCGTCATCAGCGAGATGTTGAGATTCGAGCGTCCTGTGACCGGTGTGATGTTGCCGCTCTGCATCTTTCCGCTCTTCAACTTTGTAGTGCCTGTCGCTTTTCTGCTCTTGTTACCCGATGCGGACACATAGTCCTCATCATACGGATACTCATCGTCACCAGTGTAAAACTGTGTCGTGCCACCAAAGAAATTGACTTCCTCGTCCTCGTCCTCGACTATCTCATCCGGATCTTTCTGCCCTTCCGGCCCTTCCGGACCTCCCGGCCCAAATATGACACCTTTTAACCAGTCTATCGCACTCATTGTCCGTCCTCCCCTAAATTCCGCGCGCCAAACAGCCCTGTCCCCACCCGAATCATGGTGGCGCCTTCTTCAATCGCAACGCTGTAATCTCCTGTCATACCCATAGACAAGATATCCATACTGATATTATCCAGTGTATTCCATCTTGTGTCAATCGATATTTCTT
The DNA here is from genome assembly GCF_057248925.1 of Stomatobaculum sp. NCBI lineage: Bacteria > Bacillati > Bacillota > Clostridia > Lachnospirales > Lachnospiraceae > Stomatobaculum > Stomatobaculum sp. Next base: position 33,402 of record NZ_DBHIHF010000009.1, on the reverse strand, counting down.
TCAATTTCCGAAAGACGGCGCGATTATCTTCTTGATTAATTGTGAAGGGTGCAACTGTCATGAGGCCGCGAATTTTGAGATTTTTATACTGACAAAGCCGATTCAGGAGTCCCCAGAGTTCTTCGGGTAAAAAGCCGAATTTACTTTCCTCTTCCGCGACGTTTACCTCGAGCAGACCTTCCACGGTAATCCGCTGTTTCATGGCCTCAAAATCCACCGCATCGAGAAGTTTCAGAGAATCCAGCGAGTGAATTAATACCGTCTTGGAGAGCACTTGCCGAACCTTGTTAGTCTGCAGATGTCCGATCAGATGCCAGCGGATATCTTCCGGCAGCTGCGGCTCTTTGCCGAGCATTTCTTTCACCTTGTTCTCGCCGAAATCGCGCAGTCCGAGCGCATAGGCCTCTTCGATTGCGGAGACCGGCTGGGTCTTGCTCACGGCAATCAGTCTGACGCTCTCGCGCGAGCGCCCCGCCCGCGCACAGGCGCTCTGAATATTGCTCTCGATTTCTTCTAAATGCTGACGCAGCATAGGTACCTCCTCAATAAACCATCTCGCCCTCTCGCCCTTCGCTTCCGTTCAGCAGAATGCGGTCATAGGGGTTGATGCTGCCGCTGATACCGCGGTGTACAATGGCATATTCATCATTCTCTTCGATAATCTCGACCTTGCGGAATACCGCAACGCCGCCGGTTACGCTGTAGACGCCCGGCAATTCTCCGGTGTCTCCGACCTGAACCTTCTGGTCTCTGGCGTCGTTGATGAGCCAGTCGCCTTCCTTCAGCGACGCGTTCTCATCCATACTGACATAGAAATATGTATCATCGCGGTGGACAACCGTGACCGGCACATCGACCGCCTGCTCTTCTCCGTTCTCCATCTGCAGGCGATGCACCACATTGCCGTTGTTTGCGCCCCCGCGTGTCAGGTAGAGCAGCGGAATCGCATAATACTTCTTCTTGGTGAGCGCGGTCTTTTGGATTTTCAGGCCGTCTTTTCTTCCCTCGACAATGCGAAATTTTACAAAGCGATCTTCCAGAAACTGAATCATGTAGCGTTGAAACGTCAAGACACCGTAGCGCTGATTGGCATCTTCATCCTTCCCGGTAATTTCACGGTAGTCTCCGCTCATGCTGATATTGCTGCCCATGAAACTGACCCGGAGGCTCTTCGTATTTTCGCGGCTCTCCTTTTTATCGAGCGGAAAGACGACTTTCCACTCCTCGGAAGGTACAATCCGATAGACAGGATCACCCGCGTTCACAAAGGTCTTTTTGCTGTCGGCCGCCGCGGAAGTCGTATCCTGATCGAAGAGCGCCGCGGTGATATTGTCCTCCGTCACGGTACTGTAATTGTCCAGACGAAAGGAGACAACACCCGAGAGCGGCGAAGTGACATCCGTCAGTTCGATTCCCTGCTTCTTCATCTCCTCGTCCAGATTGCCGAGAAGACTCAGCGATGCATAGGATGAGAGCAGAGACTGAATGCTGTTCTCCGCCGTATAGTTCTGCGCGTACTGGTCGCGGTCATAGCTTTTCCGGTAGGCAGAGAGCCGATTCTTAATCTCATGGATATTGTCGGCGCCGAGCGGTGCATTGCCGCCTAAATTGCCTGCGAGCTGCGGCGTCACATCGGTTGCGGAGAGCGCATAAATGCGATTGCCGACGGCGGCGCGCTTCCCCTCCTGCAGATAGTAAATCGGATAGCCGCCGCGCGGCGCTGTCTCAATCTGCTCATCACGCAGTATGATGCCGGTATAGTAGTGATTGCTCACAATCTCGCCCGGCTCAACGGTTGTGACGCGCGGACGTTTTCGCATGACAGGGGTACAGATGGTATATAGAAGATAAACGACTGCGGCAATCAACAGAATATATTCCGGGCGAAGTACGGAATTCGTCTTCTGCTCATTGTCCGCTTTTTTTTGATTCGCCAAAACGACCTCCGCTTGCGCTGAAAATGCCTGTACACAAGGACGGACAGCCCGGAAAGGGCTGTCCGTAAATTCTCTTTGCGCCTATCGGTCAGAGCGCGACGACAACGTCTTTCTTCGCATTCTCCGGAAGATCGGCCGCATCCATCGAAACACTGAGCACGAAGTTCACATTGTACTTCTCACCGATCTTTTCCAGTGTGTCAACGACCGGGGTGATATCGCCGCCCTCTAAGTTCGCAAGCTTCAAGAAGCTGTCGAGGAACATGGTCTCCAAATCGTGATCCTGCGAAATGATGCCGGAGACAAAACCGGTGAAGCCGTCGCTGCTCATAATCTCGTAGTCATTCACATTGATCAAACGAATTTTATTGCTGAGCTCATACATGTGCTTTGCACTCTTGTCAAGGTAGACGACCGTACCCTTCGCATTCTTGACAGCCTCATTTGCCATCTCAAGAAGTCGCTTGGTCTTTCCTTTTCCCTTGACGCCCACAATAATCTGAACCATGTGTCTACCTCCTTGGTTTCTGTCTGTTATCGTAATTATACGTTAGCACCGAAAAAAGTTCAATGCACTTGTGCGCTTTTTTGCAATAAGAGGCTGGTGTCCTGATAAAGCACATCGTGATTCGGCGATTTTAAAACGACCGAATAATACTGCTTTCCGGACTCCGACGCCGTGAGTTGCGCGAGGCAGGCTCCCGCCGCCAGTGTGGTTCCGGTCTTGGCCGCGACCACGGAAAAGCCCTCGGGGAGCTTCGCCTTGCCCACCAGGTAGTAATTGGTGTTAAACCACTTTTTCTGCACCGGCTGCCCGGCCGCGTCCACATAATCGGCTGTGTAGAGCTTCTGACTCGCCAGTTTCTGAAACTCCGGGTACTTCATCGCCTCGTGGAGTATCAGATACAGGTCATAGGGCGTCGTATAGTGATCGGGATCGGTTAAACCGTGCGAATTGGTGAAATGCGTCCCGGTTGCACCGAGTTCTTTTGCGCGCGCATTCATCTTCTCGACAAAGGCCTCTTCACTGCCGGCCACCTGTTTTGCAATCATATTGGCCGCGTCGGCGCCGGAGCGAACCATGAGACAATAGAGTACCTGCTCTGCCGTGAGCTTGTCTCCCTGCTGGAAGCCGCCCATGCTGGCGCCCGGTTCCGAGACGACAATCTCCGGACCGGCCGTCCACACATCGTCCATGTGGATGTCGCTGTCTTCGAGTGCGAGGAGACAGGTCATAATCTTTGTGGTCGAGGCCGGATTCATGCGTGTATAGGCATTGCGCGAGAGCAGTGCTTTTTCATTGGTCCCGTCAATCAGAAGCACACCTTCGGCGCGGACATCGCCGAGCAAGTCGGTGCCGCTGTCGGCCTCCGGAACCGCGAGATCCGCCGCAAACGGTTTCAGCGCCGAGGCCTGCGCCGTACTCTGTAAGAGTGCGCTGCCGCGCGTATTCGGCGCATAGCGATTCGAGAGCAGGGAGCCGAACTCCCGATAGGCGAGCGCCGCACACAGCAGAGCGAGCAAAAGGAAGAGGCGGATGAGCGGCAGGCCGCGCCTTTTGCGTCGCCTGCTACTCCGCCGCCGTCTCGACGCGTAGTCAGCGCCGGTAGTAATTTCGGAATTCAAAATCGCCACGCTCCATGGATTTAATCAACAGCTCTGCTGTCGCAAGATTGGTTGCGACCGGAATATTATGAACATCGCAGAGCCTAAGGACATTGCTGACATTGGGCTCGTGCGGTTTCGGCTGCAGCGGGTCGCGAAGAAAAATCACGAGATCCAGGTCATTGTCCTCAATCTGTGCGCCGAGCTGTTGCTCACCACCCAGGTGTCCGGCGAGATACTTGTGAACCGTGAGGTTGGTGACCTCTTCAACGAGGCGTCCCGTTGTCCCGGTTGCAAACAGCGTGTGCTTCGCAAGTATTCCTCGGTAAGCGACACAAAAGTTCTGCATCAACTTCTTTTTTGCATCATGTGCAATCAATCCGATATTCATACTGCTCATTCCTCATTCTTTCTTTGAAAGGTGCTCAGCGGTATTGCCCTCCGAACCCAACTCTGCCACGCGGCATATCATCCTCCCGGTAGATATCCCGCCGTTGTAGCCCGACATTCAGTACCAGTCCGATCTGCACATAAAAGGCGAGCAGTGAACTGACACCATAGCTGATAAAAGGAAGCGTAAGCCCCGTATTGGGGAAGATACCCGTTGCCACAGCAATATTGCTGAACCCCTGAAAGGCAATGAGTGTGCCGACACCGGTGCAGAGAATACGTCCTTCCATGTCGCGCGCTTTACCGGCGAGATAATAGCACTCATAGACCAGAATCGCATAGAGCAATAACACGAGCAGACAACCCACAAAACCCATTTCTTCTCCGATCACGGCAAAAATGAAATCGGTCTGTTCCTCGGAGAGGAAATTACCGCTCTTCACGGAAGCGAGCGTGTTGTTGTTCAAGCCCTTGCCGAAGAGCTGCCCGGATCCGATTGCCATGATGGAGTTGTCCTGCTGCCAGTTCGCATCCGCATACTGTGCCGGGTACAGAAAGGCCAGAATGCGGCGCACCTGATACTCCTTCAGGAAAGGCACCATGCCTCGCTTCAGCAAAAAGACGGTGCTGACGGCAAAGGGCACGGCGACCAGCAGCGCAAGGCCGATCCAGCGGTAACTGATACCCGCCGCAAACAGCATGGCGGCAATACTGACTGCCACGACGATGGTTGTCGAGAGATCCGGCTCCGAGCTGATGAGTCCGATCGGAATCATCGCAAAGGCCGCAAACAACAGCAAAAATCGTGGCTGATTGATACTCTCGTAGTTTTTGCCGAGTAGCCAGGAAAAGAACATCGCAACACCGATTTTTGCAAACTCCGACGGTTGCACCTGTCCCAGTGCCGGCAGGACAATCCACCGCTTTGCACCGTTGACACTCTTACCGAAGAAGCGAACCATGAGGAGCAGGATTGCGCAGAGCACAAAAACCGGCACCGCATAGCGCAGCAACTTCTGATACGGAACAAAGCAGAGCAACGCGATGACCGCGATGCCCAGGACCATTCCGGCCGCCTGTCGCCCGACATAGCTCATGTTCTGGTTTGTCGCACTGTTAATCGCCAAAATGCCAATGACATTCAGCGCACAAACTGCAAAAAGCAAGCGGAAGGAAAATACCCGCAAAAAACGTTTTACATCCATTCCGCGCGAGCCTCCTCAAATTCTAACGGAAAAGCCGGAATATTTCCAGTATTTTTATCTAAAATGTCGAAATTTTTCAATCTTTAATCCTCGATATTGGCATCACTGACACGTTGCGCACCCGCATTCAGGATTTCGTCTACATTGGTATAGCCAAAGCAGAGGCGGTATACATCCTTTGCGACGGAAGCGGCATTCGCCGAGGTGTAACCGTAGGGAATATTGACCGTGACCGCGAGCTTCGGACTCTCATAGGGGCCGAACGAGATGAAGAACGCGTGGTTGGCTCTCGTTTTCGACTCCTGTGCCGTACCTGTCTTACCGGCGATATTCACCTCGAAGCCCTTGAAAATACGGCTTGCGGAACCCGACTCGACCACGCCGCGAATACCCTGCTGTACGGCATCCCAGTTCTCCGGTTTGACTTCCATGGTGCGGATGACATTCGGATCATAGCTCCGGATTGCCTCGCCCTGCCAGTCGGTCACACGGTCGAGCACCGAGAGATCAAAGACTGTGCCGCGGTTTGCGAGCGCCGTGACATAACGCGAGAGTTGCACATTGGCGAACGAGTTGGTACCCTGACCGATGGCCGACCGCTCCGGGCTCTGGTCGGAAATCATGGGGTCGTTCTCGATAATTTCGACGCCGGACTTCTGGTCCAGACCGAACATGGTCGCGTATTTATTGAGACGCGCAATGCCGAGCGCGGGGTCGTACTCACCCTGCGGGTTCGTCGCGAGGCGATGTCCGAGGTCCGCAAAGAAGACGTTACAGGAATTCCGGATACCGGCAACGATGTTCTGGACGCCGTGGCGACCCGGATAAATCCAGCAGCGCAGCGGCGGCGTAATCGCATCGTAAATACCCGTACAGTTGACGGTGTCATTCAGTCCGACGACATTTTCCTCGAGTGCGGCAATCGCGGTAATCGGCTTAAAGGTAGAACCCGGCGCCTTTCTGGCCTGTGTCGCATTGTTATAGAGCGGCAGAGATTCATCCTTGACCAGCCGGTTATAGTATTTCGCATCCATCGTATTCGTGAGGCGATTGTTATCATAGCCGGGATACGACACCAGCGCTTTTACCTTGCCCGTCGTCACATCGGTCACGACACAGCCGGCCGTACAGGGATCGAGCGCGAGTTGCGCCGGTGTGATTTTGAGCTCCGAGACCAGACGGACAAAAAAGCTGTAGGCATAGGCCGGACCGCCGGCAGCGAGCTCCGCCTGGGCCGCGGGATCCGGTTCCAGCACACCCTGGTCATAGAGCGCGAGGCAGAGTTCCCTGCCGCCGACCAGATTATTCCGTATCATGTACTGGCAGAGCAGCTTTTCAAAGTCCGGATCGGTCTTCAGCGACTCGAGCGAAGAATTGACGAGCGCCTCATACACCTCTTCCGCTCCCGCGTACTTTTTAATGCCTTTGATTGCGGTGGTATTGACCCAGCCGTCCTTGATGCCATCCTGCAGGAACTCGCGCAGCGAGATGGAATCCGCCTTCCAGCGCGCATAGTAGTCCTTGTTGCTGTCTATCTTCTCCTTGGAGATGACACCGCTGTCCGCGGCAGTCAGACTCGTGTACATGAAATAGAGAAAGGCGCGCTGATCGTTCGGAAGCTCCGCCATGTTGAGCGGCGATGCGTTCATGAGTTGCTCCCGCATCGCGGCGAGCGAACTCTCGCTGTACGCACTGAGACGCTCCGCAATGTAGCGCTCTGTCTCGCTCGCGGAATCCCCCTTCATGTGATCCAGCGAAAGTACATTGTTCCCGATTAGCTGATAATAGGCGTCTTTGACCGGAATGAGGCGCGCGGTCGAGTCCGTCGTCTCCGTGTTCGGATTGTCCTCATTGACCAGTTTTGCCGCGACAATACCTGCGAGGTGCTGCTCCAGCTGGTGGTAGATGCCGACCTGCAGATCGCGGTCAATCGAGAGGTAGACATCGTTGCCGGCGACGGGCTCCGTCTCGCTCTCGACTTCCATCACATGGCCCACATTGTCGACATACATGGTGCGGGATCCCTTTTTGCCGTGCAAATCCTGCTCCATGTACTCTTCGATGCCCGTGCGGCCTATGGTATCGCTGAGCGTATAGTCCGGATTCTTTTCGCGCAGTTCCTTTAGCTGCTCGTCCGGCATCTTGCCGACATAGCCGATCAGCGAAGAAAACGGCACCGCGTCGTTATAGACGCGCTCGGTCGTCTGCTCACAGTTGACGCCGAGCAGTTTCGCCTGGTTCTCGAGGATATCGACTCTCGTCTCATCCTTGACGTGCGTCACCACCGTTGTGCTCTCATAGCTTCGATAGGCCGTGAGACCTATGGTGTAGCGGATATTCACGAGTTCCAGTTTCTCCAGATTGCTGAGCGTGACCGGTTTGCCCTCCTCATCGGTCAGAAGGTTCAGTTTGTAGCTCAGGAAGCGCTTGTTCAAAAGTTCTTCGGCTGAAATTTCGGACGGATACTTGCCCCCGTCCCCCGTCAGTTCGCTCACACGCTTTAAACCGTAAAAGTCACGGAGAAAGCGTTTCCGCGCCTCCTCATTGACACTCGTGTAGTAGAACTCATTGTTCTCATTCAGCCCGATTTCGAGACGGCCCGTCACGGTCTCACCGTGCGCATTCAGAATCTGAATCAGACGATAATACATCTGATTCCGCTGCAGGGCCTTCCGGTACTCGCCGCTGTCTTTGATGGTCACATTGTACGAAAGGCGGTTATAGGCGAGCAGCTTGCCGTTCGCATCGAAGATATTGCCGCGCGTCGCGGGAATCGCGACAGTCTTCTCCGTCTTTTGCAGATAGTTTTTCTGATAGGACTCTCCATTGATAATCTGCAAATGATAGAGCCGGAAGATCATGATGCAGAGCAGGCCCATGTAGCCGAAGCCGAGCAGAACAAGGCGCGAGGCCTTGAAGTTCTGCTGCAGCCGCTCAAAACGATCCCGCAAAAATTCCAGAAAATCTCTCAGCACTGATTTCTCCTCAGGTCGTTGCTCTTCTCTGATCCAGGAACTCCAACTTCCGGTTGTACCAGAGGAAGAAGCGGTAGATGATCAGCGTAAACAACAGTGAAATGATAATCTCGGGGAAGATGATGGTCCGAAAGTAAAACGGAAAATCAAGCTTGCCGCGAATTACAAAACGGAAGACATAAATATAAAGATTATACAGAAACTCATTGACGGTACAGAGCAGGAGCGGCAGGGTGATATAGCTCTCATAGTAATACTTCGAGAGCGAGCCGTTTAAAAACCCGATCCAGACAAAGAAAAGCGTGAAAAAGCCGAACGCACCGGAATGGAACAGATCCACCAACAGTCCCGCCGCGAGCCCGTAGAACATGCCTGCCCGCTGCCCGTAGATAAAGGCATAGGCAAAGGTAAAGATCAAAATCAGATTGGGCGTCGCCGAGAGAAAGGGAATGAACGGAAAAATACAACTCTGCAGCGCAAAAGCCGCAATCAGCACAAGGAGGTTTAAAAGTGTGCGTTTCATCCTACCCTCCTCACGGATTTTTCGGCAGACTCTCTACGGTCTGCGCCGGCTCGGTTTGCGCGGCCTGAGTTTCGGGCGGCTGTGTGGCCTGGGTCTCCCGGCGCGGCGCTTCGGTCTCCTGCCGCCTTCTCTCCGTCGAAGCCTCGGTCTCTCGCCGACGGGTCTCGCGCGCTTCGGTCTGCCGCTCGGTCTGCCGTCTGGCAGCCGTCGTCTCGCGCTGCATAGCTGCGGTGGTCCTGGCGGCTGCCGTCGTGCTGCGCGCCGTAGTCTCTGCGGCGGCTGTGCTCGTCTCGGGTGCCGCGGTACTGCTCTCTGCCGCGCTGCTCTCTATGGCACTGCTCTCCGCGGCAGCGCTCTCTGCCGTACTCTCCCCGGCAGTCGTATCCGCTTCCGAGGCGCCGCTCTCCTCCGAAGCTATCGTCTCCGGCGCAGTCAGACTGTCCGCATCCGGCAAGGTGGTGCGCGGCGTCTCAAAGGAGCCGTCCTCCCGCATCTCCGACTTCAAATCGAGTACGACCAGCACATCCTGAATGGTCTCGAAATCGGCGACCGGTACCAGGGTGCCGCTCCGGGTCAGACGATCCGGGTCTGTCTTCAGGTCGCCGACATAGCCGATCAGAATGCCCGGCAGGAATTTGGAACTCACGGTGCTCGTCACAATCGCATCGCCGTCCTTGATATCCGCCGTATCGGTGATATCGCTGAGTTTCAACTTGCCCGAGGCATAAAGCTGCAGGCTGCCCGAGACAATGCAGGTGTCGTTTGACTGTATCGCCATGGCGCTGACGCGGCTCACATCGTCAATGATGGAGCGCACCGTCGCGTAGTTGTCGCCGACATCCGTCACAATGCCGATGAGTCCGCCGTCTCCGACCACGTTCATGTCAGGCTTGATGCCGTCGCGCGCGCCCTTGTCAATGCGGAACACATGGAACCAGTTGCCGGTGTCCTTTGCTATGACGCGGGCCCCCGTCATGCGGTACTGCCCGTAGGTCTGATTCAGCTCATAGAGCGCGCGCAGACGGCGCAGCTCATAGCTGTCGCTCTGCAGGCGCGTATTCTCCATCGTGAGAGAAGCGACCTGCTTGCGGAGGGCCTCGTTGTCCGAGAGTGCCGTCCGCATCCGTTCCTGGTTCTTGAAATTCGTATAGACCGCGCTGCCCACGCGGTTCACACCGGTCTGCACCGGCATGAGCAGGTAGCCGACCGCTGTCCGGAGCGGACGCAACTGCTCGTTTTTGATTGTCGTAAGTCCTATCATGCCGACGCAGGATACGCTGAGCACAATGAGAACCAGGCGGTTATTCGATATTTTCACAATAGACCCCACTCCTTAAAACTGTAGTAGGCATTATCTCCGATGACAATATGGTCTTCCAGCGGAATGCCGATGAGACGCGCCGCTTCCTGTATTTCGGCAGTGACTTTCTGATCGTCCTTGCTCGGGCGCGGATCACCGCTCGGATGGTTGTGAATCAGAATCATACGAACGGCGCGTGCGCGGAGCGCCGCAATCATGAGCTCCCGCACGGATACCACCGAGGAATCGACCGAGCCGCGACTTAACAGACGGTCACAGATCAGCCGCAATTTGGTGTCGAGAAAGGCGGCATGGAGCTCCTCCTGTTCGAGATGGCGGAGGGCCTCCATGTAGTAACGCGCGCAAATCGAAGGGTCGGCGAACGCGGCAGTCAGATTCTTCGCCGCTTCCCGCCGCCAGATGCGCTTCGAGAGTTCACCGATTGCGACGAGCTGCAAAGCCTTTGCCTCGCCGACGCCGCGAATCCGCATATAGTCCTGCATGCTGTTGTGCAGGAGTCCCAGCAAGCCCTCGCGGCGTGGCTCTAAATCAAGCACCAGAGCCGAGAGTTCCGTGACATCCTGTCCGCTGCAGCCGCTGCGGAGCAGCAGTGCCAAAAGCTCCTGGTCATCCAGGCTCGCAATGCCGAGACGCCGCGCCTTCTCCGCAGGTCTTTCCTCCGGCAGAATATCTCTCAACTTTCTCATTTGTTTTCCTCCCGAGCTCTCCAGGCACAGCGAGGAAATACAAGTCTATTATAGCACAGTTTATACGAGTCCGGCGTCCGCGAGCTTCTGGAGCGACATCAGGACGCCGATTTTCGCATGCGCATAGGTGAGACCGCCCTGGAAATACGCGGTATACGGCGGACGCATGGGGCCGTCTGCCGAGAGTTCGATCGACGCGCCCGAGACAAAAGTTCCGGCCGCCATAATGACCGGTTCCTCATAGCCAGGCATGTCCCAGGCCTCCGGTTTCACGAAACTGTCGACCGGAGACGCTGCCTGAATGCCGATACAGAAGGCAGAGAGCGCTTCGGGGGACTTTAAGTCGACCGACTGGATGATGTCATGCCGAAGTTCCTCTGCGCGCGGATTGACCGGGAAGCCGAGATTCTGATAAAGCTGCGCCGCAAAAATGGCTCCCTTTTCGGCAGAAGCCGTCACGGTCGGAGCGAGAAAAAGCCCCTGGAAAAACTGTCTGGTGACGCCGAGCGAGGCCCCGAGTTCCTTGCCGAGCCCCGGCGCCGTCAAGCGGTAGGCCGCATTTTCAATCAGCTCCCGCTTGCCTGCGATATAGCCGCCGATCGGCGCGAGACCGCCGCCCGGATTCTTGATGAGGGAGCCCACCAGCAAATCCGCACCGAATTCGCTGGGCTCTCGCCGCTCCACGAACTCGCCGTAGCAGTTGTCGACCATGCAGATCACATCCGGTTTCACCGACTTGACAAAACGGATTAACTCCGCAATCTCCGCGACCGAAAGTGTTTTTCTGGCCGCGTAGCCCTTGGATCGCTGAATCTCGACCAGTCTGGTTTTCTCGTTGATGCTGTCCCGAATCGCATCAAAGTCAAAACTTCCGTCCTCTTTTAAGTCCGCCTGACGATAGCTCACGCCGTACTCTCGGAGACTTCCGCGCTGCGGGCGTATGCCGATGACCTCATCAAGCGTATCGTAGGGCTTACCGACCGGCGAAAGGATTTCATCACCCGGGCGGAGATTGCCGAAGAGTGCGACCGTCAGCGCATGCGTGCCGCTGACAAGCTGCGCTCTGACCAGGGCGTCCTCCGTCCCGAAGACCGAGGCGTAGACCGCCTCAAGCGCATCCCGCCCGATGTCGTTGTAGCCGTAGCCCGTGCTCGGCGAGAGGTGTGCTTCGCCGATGCGGTGCTCGCGGAGTGCGTTCAGCACTTTCATCTGGTTGTATTCCGCAATTGCATCAATTTCCGCAAACCGCGCCTTGCACTGCGCCTCCGCTGCCTCTCCGAGCGCTAACACGCGTTCGGACAGCCCCGCCGCGCGGTACATATCCAGTAAACTCTCGTCCAATCCTGCACTCATCTCGTCTCTTCCCTTCTCTTTTCCACGCGGCGAAGCATCTCCGCTGCGATGGCCTGCTCCGAGGCATAGTCTTCCCGGAGAAACCACTCCGCATCCCGCTCCCTGCGAAACCAGGTGAGCTGACGCTTGGCAAAATGCCTGGTATCCAGCTTGACGCGCTCTTTGCAACGCAAAAGATCCGCTTTGCCGTCCAGATAGTCAAATAACTCATGGTAGCCTATGCCCTGCATCGATGTCGCCGTCCGCGGCACCCCGCGCGCCGCGAGCGAACGCACTTCCTCGACCAGTCCCGCCCGAAACATGGCCTCTACCCGCGCATCGATGCGCCGGTAGAGACTCTGTCTCTCCATATTCAGCACAAAGTAAGAGAGTTCATAGGGGGACTGCCGCTCTCTCGCCTCTGCATTGTGGCGGGAAATCCGCTCGCCGCTGCTGAGGAAATATTCGAGGGCGCGAAGCACTCTCTTCTCATTGTTCGGATGAATTTGCGCCGCGGCGTCCGGATCGACTGCCGAAAGTTCCGCGTAGAGCGACGCAATCCCCTCGCGCGCCCTTCGCTCCGTCAGCGCCGCATGTACGGCCTCATCCCGACTCTCCTCGGAAAAAGGAACCTCATAGAGCACGGTCTGCAGATAAAAGCCGGTGCCGCCGACCAGAATCGGCACCTTGCCGCGCGCCTGTATCTCTTCGATGGCCTGCTTTGCGAGTTTCTGAAAGCGCATTGCGTCGAAATTCTCCTCCGGCTCCAGAATATCGATCAGGTGATGCGGCACGCCCTGCATCTCCGCCGCCGTGATTTTTGCGGTTCCGATGTCCATGTGCCGATACACCTGCATGGAGTCGGCGGAGATAATTTCTCCGTCGAGCGCTTTTGCGAGTGCCAGCGAGAGCGCGGTTTTGCCGACCGCCGTGGGCCCCGTGAGCGCAATCAGCGTCTGTTTTTCACACAATGCGCTTAAACCTCCGTTCCAGCTCTGTCTTCGTGAGTTCTATGATGGTAGGTCTGCCGTGCGGGCAGTTGTAGGGATTCTCGAGCGCAAAGAGCTCGTCGAGTAAGGCCTCCGCCTCCTGCTGCGAGATGTGCTGATTGCCCTTAATCGCCGCCTTGCAGGACATGGACGCGGTCTTTTCGATGATGAGGAGCGGCACATCGTCGGCGCGCTGCCCCGCAAGCAGGCTCGCAAACATCGTTTTCAGGAGCTCTTCTTTTAAGACCGAGGGCAAAATGTCGGGCACGGCGCGGACCGCATAGCTGGAGCCGCCGAAGTGCTCGATCGAAAAGCCTATTTTTTCAAAGCTCTCGTGCTGCTCCGTAAGAAGCGCTGCCTCTTCCGCACTGAGGGTGAGGAGGAGCGGCGGTTCCAGGCGCTGCGCGCTCACAGCCTGCTGCCGGTAGTCCCGCAATAACCTCTCATAGTTCACCTTCTCATGCGCCGCATGCTGGTCTATGAGATACATCGAATTGCCGCGCTCGGCAATCCAGTAAGTATCAAAGACCGCACCGACCAGACGAAGATGCTGCCGCTCCTCGGGGCGAAACAGCGCATACTGTCCGCCGCGCTCCACGGTCTCAAAGGCCGGCTTTTCTTCGGCGACAGCCCGCTCTGTCCCGCCGCCTGTCTCCTGCTCTTTGCGCTCTGCCCGCTCTTCTTCTGCCGCACCCCGCTGCAAGGGCTGCTCTGTCTGTTCCGGCCGATTTGTACTGCGCTCTGTTTCCGCGCTCTGATTCAACTGCCGCTGCCCGTAGGCCGAGAGAAAAGAGGAAAGAGAGAGTTCTTTCTCCGCTTCTTCCTGCTGTCTCTCTGCCTGTAAGCGCTTCGTCTCAAACGGCTCCGGCGGCTTTTCCGCCTTTTTCCGGGATACGTCCGGTACGGTACGCCGCTCTTCCGAGAGCGCGGAGAGGCGAATCAACTCCGCGCGTTGCAGTGCCTCCTCGACTGCGGCCCGGAGAAAGAGATACAGCGCCTGACCGTCCGAGAAGCGCACCTCCCGCTTGGTCGGATGCACATTGACATCGACAACCTCGGGCTTTGTTGTAAGAAACAGGACAGCAAAGGGGAAGTTATGCTGCATCATGCGGTCACCGTAGCCGTCCTCGATGGCCTTCGAGAGCAGCGGGCTCTTGATATAGCGCCCGTTGATGCAGTAGTGTTCGAGCGCGCGACTGCCCCTTGAAATCTCGGGCCTTCCGATAAAGCCGTGCACCGAGAGCCCCTTTTCCTCCCGCTCGACGGGAAGGAGTTTGGTCGCAATCTCTCTCCCGTAAAGCTGGTAAATAATGTCCTTCACTTCCCGGTTGCCGCTCGTGTGGAAACGGCTCTGGCCGTTCGCGAGAAAGCGAATCGAGACCTCCGGGTGTGAAAGCGCAAGCTCCTCGGCGAGCGCCGCGACATGGGCGGTCTCCGTGACCGCTGCCTTTAAGAAGCCGCGACGAACTGGCGTATTGAAAAAGAGATCGCGGGCAATCACCGTCGTCCCGGCCGGTGCGCCGATTTCCTCGAGTGCCGTCTGCTGCCCGCCCTCCGCCGTATAGCGGACACCGGTCAATGCTTCCCGCTGCTTCGTGATGAGCTCGATTCGCGCGACCGCCGCGATGCTTGCGAGCGCCTCGCCGCGAAAGCCGAGACTCTGCACATGGTGAATGTCCTCCGCCGTACGGATTTTGGAAGTCGCATGGCGAAGAAAGGCGGTCGGCACCTCATCGGCCGCAATACCGCTCCCGTTGTCCGTCACCCGTATCATCGCGATGCCGCCGTCGCGAATTTCAATCGTGATGACACTCGCATCGGCATCGATTGCATTTTCCGCAAGCTCTTTCACAATCGAGGCCGGGCGCTCAATAACTTCGCCCGCCGCGATTTTGTTGATGGTTGACTCGTCGAGAAGCTGAATGCTCATAGCGCCTCCTGCAACTGATAGAGAAAATCAATCGCCGCACGCGGCGTGAGTTCCGAGAGATCGGCCTTCTTAAGTCTCTCGAGTATGTCGCGCTCCGCGGGCTGTAAGGGCGCCTCACAGGGCGCAGGTTCAGCCGGAGAAGCTACAGTCTCCTGCCCCCGCGCCGCAAGTTCCTTGGCGCGCGCCGCAATGTCCGCCCCGGAAAGCTCCGCCGCAATCTCCCGCGCTCTCGCTGTCACCGTCTCCGGCACACCCGCGAGCTTTGCGACCTGAATGCCGTAGCTCTGATCCGCACCGCCTTTTACGATTTTCCGGAGAAAGGCAATCGTGTCGCCCTGCTCTTTTACGGCGATGCAGTAGTTGTGAACACCCGGAATGCTCCCCTCGAGCTCGGTCAGCTCGTGGTAGTGGGTCGCAAACAGCGTCTTTGCGCCGGCAAGTCGCCCGGTCGCGAGATATTCGACCACCGCCCAGGCAATCGAGAGTCCGTCGAAGGTCGAAGTGCCGCGGCCGATTTCATCGAGAATAATTAAACTCCGCTTTGTCGCATTGCGGAGAATGTTGGCGACCTCGGTCATCTCCACCATGAAGGTCGACTGCCCGGACGCAAGATCATCCGAGGCGCCGACGCGCGTGAAGATGCGGTCGGAGATACCGATCTCCGCCTCGGTTGCCGGGACAAAGGAACCTGTCTGCGCGAGCAGGGCAATCAGGGCCGTCTGGCGCATATAGGTGGACTTTCCGGCCATATTCGGTCCCGTGATCACGGCAATGCGATTTTCCTCGCTGTCGAGCAAGGTATCGTTTTCGACAAAGCGGCCGCTCTCCATCATGCGCTCCACCACCGGATGCCGCCCGCCCAAGATGCGGAGCGGACCGTCCGCCGTCAGTTTCGGGCGCACATATTGATAGCGCTCCGCGACATCGGCGAGAGAAAGCAGGGCGTCGAGATAGGCAATGATGCCGGCACTCGTCTGAATGCGCGCGACCTCCGCGGAAAGCTTCTGTCTTACCTCCTGGAATAAATCAAACTCGAGCGTCAGGAGCTTCTCCTCTGCGCCGAGTATGCTCTCCTCGAGTTTTCCGAGCTCCTCGGTCGTATAGCGCTCGGCGTTCGCCAGTGTCTGCCGCCGCTGAAAATAGTCCGGCACCTGGGAGAGCGCCGACTTTGTGACCTCGAAATAATAGCCGAAGACCTTGTTGTATTTGATGCGGAGATTCTTAATGCCGGTCTTATTCCGCTCCCGCTCCTCGAGTTCGGCGAGCCACTGCTTGCCCTCGGTGCTCGCGCGGCGGTAGCGGTCCACATCCTCGTGATAGCCGTCTTTGATGATATGCCCTTCGCGGAGTGTGAGCGGCGGATCGTCCGCAATGGCGCGATTAAGGAGCGCAGAGAGATCCCTTAAGTCGTCGAGCGACTGCGAAAAGCTCCGGAGAAGCGGTGCCGAAAAACTCTGTAACAAGTCCTTAATCGGCGGCAGCGCCGCAATGGAACTGCCGAACGCCAGCATATCCCGCGCATTTGCGCTGCCGAGCGTGATGCGCCCCATGAGCCGCTCCATATCGTAAATCGGCGCGAGATACTCTCTCAGCTCCTCGCGGTCAATGTAGCGGGACAGAAATTCCTGAATCGCATCCTGTCTCGCTTCAATTTCCGGTATGCCGAGCAGCGGTTTTTCCAGAAGATTTCTTAAAAAGCGCGCCCCCATCGCCGTCTTCGTGCGGTCCAGCACCCAAAGCAGAGACCCATGCTTATTCTTGTCGCGAAGGGTCTCTGTGAGTTCCAGATTCCGTCTGGAGGCGGCATCGATGAAGAGATAGGCGTTGCCCCGGTAAGCTTTCAGCTCGGTAATCAGTTCGCAGCGGTTTTTCTGCGTGTCGTAGAGATAGCGAAGCGCCGCGCCCGCCGCGAGCGTGCCGAGCGGATAATCGGAGAGACCGAGCGCCTCCGTGGTCGCCGCGCGGAAGTGTTCGGTGAGCAGCGAGACCGCATTGTCCCGGAGAAAGGCGCTGTCCGGCAACTCGCTGACTGCAAGCTCCTCCTCATGCCGGAGGCAGCCATCGAGCGAGAGAGTCTTTCTTTTCAGCAGTTCCGCCGGATGAAACTCCGCCAGAATGTCCCCGAGTTCCTTCCGGCCGTCCGCCTCCGTCACGAAAAAGCTTCCCGTCGAAATGTCCGCAAAGGCAAGGCCGTAGCGGCCGTTTTCCTCCGAAACCGCGGCGAGATAGTTATTCTTCTCCTCCTCGAGAGCGCCTGCCGCCGTCACGGTGCCGGGCGTCACGACGCGAATCACTTCGCGCTTTACAAGACCCTTTGCGAGCTTCGGGTCTTCCATCTGCTCGGCGACCGCGACCTTATAGCCCCGCTTCACCAGGCGGTTGATGTAGGCGTCGGCGGCGTGAAACGGGACGCCGCACATCGGCGCTCTCTCCTCGAGGCCGCACTCTTTTCCTGTCAGCGTGAGTTCGAGCTCCTTTGACGCAAGGCGCGCGTCTTCAAAAAACATCTCGTAGAAATCGCCGAGGCGATAGAACAAAAGGCAGTCCGGATAGGCCTTCTTGGTCTCCAGATAGTGCGTCATCATCGGCGAAAGCGCCACTTTAGTCTCTCCTCTCTCCCATGTAGTAAAAGCCCTTGGACTCCTTAAGCAGAACCGGAACCATCTGCCCGATTAAGCTCTCATCGCCCGGAAAATGGACCATCAGGTTATTTGAGAGCCGCCCGGTCACATAGCCCGCGCGCTGCGGATTCACTTCTTCGACCAGAACCGGTTCCACCTTGCCCTCGTCGCGGTCGGCCGCCTTCGAGGCGAACTGCTGCACCAGCGCAATGAGTCGCTGCATGCGGTCCGCGACAACATCTTCCGGCACCTGATCTTCAAACTCCGCAGCCGGTGTTCCGCTCCGCTTGGAATAGATGAAGGTGAACGCCGCCTGGTACCCCGCGCGGGACACGACTTCGAGCGTATCCTGAAAATCTTCCTCGGTCTCGCCGGGAAAGCCGACAATGATGTCCGTCGTGAGGCCGACTTCCGGTAGTTCCCGGTGAATTTTGTCGACCAGGGCGAGATAAGACTCCTTGGTATACCGGCGATTCATGCGCTGCAAAATCTTGCTGCTGCCCGACTGGAGCGGCAGGTGAATGTGGCGGCAGATTTTCGGATTTCGCTTGATGACCTGAATCAGCTCATCCGACAAATCCTTCGGGTGCGGCGTCATAAAGCGGACGCGCTCCAGGCCCTCGACCGCGCAGACCCGCTCGAGGAGAGAGGCAAAGGTCTCGCCGTTTGAAAGCCCCTTACCGTAGGAATTGACATTCTGGCCGAGCAGCATGATTTCTTTTACGCCGTCCTCGACGAGCGCCTTTACCTCGCGCACAATGTCCTCTGCCTCGCGGGACTGCTCTCTGCCGCGCACATAGGGGACAATGCAGTAGGTGCAGAAGTTATTGCAGCCGTACATGATGTTTACGCCGGACTTAAACCAGATTTTGCGGCGCGCCGGCATGTGATCCCGGAATCCGTTCCGCTCCTCCGCCGTATCAATGACGCGCTGATTTTCGGCCTCGACCGCGTAGAGCAGCTCCGGAAACTTCCAGATGTTATGCGTGCCGAAGACAAGATCCACAAAGCGATATTTCTTCTGAATCCGGAGCACCTCGTCCTTTTCCTGCATCATGCAGCCGCAAATCCCGATCAGCATATCCGGATTCAGTTTTTTGAAATGCTTCACGATACCGAGATGCCCGTAGAGCTTCTCGTTGGCATTTTCCCGCACCGTGCAGGTATTAAAGAGGAGAATGTCGGCGTCTTCGGTCGGAATCTCCTCGCAGCCGATTTCCGCGAGAATGCCGGAGAGCTTCTCCGAGTCGCGCGCATTCATCTGGCACCCCATCGTCGTGATGTGGTAGCGCACGGGACGGCCGAGCCGCTTCTTCTTTTCTTCTATCGTATCCTTTAACTGCGCCACAAAGAGCGACTGCTTTTTGCTTTCCTCCATAGACCTGAGACCTTTCTGCTACATTTGAAACATAATATATTTATGTAAACCATTTTACACAAAGCCAGCACCTTACCACGCCGGACAATACTGCGCGATCACCGCTTCGGCGACTTTGAGCCCGTCCATCGCCGCGCTCGTAATGCCGCCGGCATACCCCGCACCCTCGCCACAGGGATAAAAGCCGCGCACATTCGCCTGAAACGCCGCATCCCGGAAAATCCGAACCGGCGAGGAGGTGCGGCTCTCGACACCGGCAAGTATCACCTCCGGCGCATCAAACCCCTTGATTTGCCGCCCGAAGCGCGTCATTCCCTCGACAAAGGCCGTCTCGAGCGGCGCATCGAGGATGCCGTTTAAGCGCGAAAACCGGTACTGCCCCGCAAAACAGGGCTGAATGCCGCCAAAGCTCTGACTCTCTCTCCCGGAGAGAAAATCGCCGTAGAGCTGCACCGGAATTTTTCCCTGCCCTGCGAGAAACGCGCGTTTTTCCAGTTCTTCCTGGAAGGCAAGACCTGCGAGTGCGCCCGTGCCGTAGCGCCGAAAGTCCTCGGGCGTGACCGAAACGATGATGGCGGCGTTGGCATTCTCCGACCCGCGGTCGGCATAGCTCATGCCGTTTACGACCGTGCCGCCTACTTCGCTCGAGGCATTGACCACAAACCCGCCCGGGCACATGCAAAAGCTGTAGACGCCGCGCCCGACGGAAGTTTTCGCCGCGAGTTTATACGGTGCCGGCGGCAAAAAGTCCGCCTCGCGTTCTCCGTACTGCGAAAGCGAGATATCTCTTTGGCGGTGTTGTACGCGAAAGCCGACCGCAAAAGCCTTGGCTTCCATCGAAAATCCGCGCGACGCGAGCACGCGAAAGGTATCCCGCGCTGAGTGGCCGGTCGCGGCAATCAGCACCTCCGTTTTGAGTTCGTAGCGCGTGCCGTCCGCCCTCTCGACCAGCACCGCCGAGAGCTTGTCCGCTTCGACACAAAAATCCGCGGCGCGCGAAGAAAAGCGGACCTCGCCGCCGAGGCGCAGAATCTCCTCCCGCATCGCTGTCACAATCGAAATCAGGCGGTCGGTGCCGACATGCGGCTTCTGCTCATAGAGAATCGAGCTGTCCGCGCCGAAGCGGCAAAAGAGCTCCAGCACTTTCCGGTTCCGCCCGGCATTGTCCTTGACGAGCGTATTCAATTTTCCGTCGGAAAAGGTGCCGGCCCCGCCCTCGCCGAAGGAGACATTGCAGTCCGGATTTAACGGTTCTCCCGCCCAGAACGCATCGACTGCCGCCTTTCGCGCGGCGGCGGGCAGACCGCGCTCCAGGAGGATGGGCTGATACCCCGCCTCGGCGAGCATGAGTCCCGCAAAGAGGCCGGCCGGTCCCGTGCCGATGATCACAGGGCGCGACATAAGACGGGCCTCGCCCTGCGGCGGCAGCACATAGGGCTGCCGCGTGTCGAGCGTGACATTCGGAAACTTCCGGAAACGCTCCTCTTTCGGGAGGCAAAGCCGCAGCAAATAGACATAAAAAAGCTCCGGCTTTTTCCGCGCATCTATGGAGCGCCGCACAATTTCAATCTCGCCGAGCTCCCGCAAAGAAAGGTGTAAGAGTTTCGCGACCTTTTTCCGGAGCATTTCCTCCGTATGCCGCACGGGGAGCGTCACATTGTTGAGCAGAACGGCCATCAGAGCACTTCCCCCGTCATGGTTTCATGCTCGGCGCGGATTGCGTCGTAGAGTTCGCGGAGCGTCCAGCCCGCATTGGTCTCGGTGAGCGCTGCCTTTAGCGGCAGGCGAAGCTTCTGCTTTCTGGTCTGCGCGAGAAACGCGTCGAGCGTTGCGCCGCTGAATCCGCAAAAGAGCACAAAGGGCTCGGCGTGCGCTCTCGCGCGCACTTCATCCGGGACCGCCTCCGCCGCGCGGTGTGCTTCGGCGCTCTGCGGCTTTCCGCTCACCAGCGCGCCGATTCGCTCATCCAGCGCCTCGCTCCCGACCTCCCGGTATTTAATCTTTAAAAGCGCACAAATGGCACCGATCCCCGGTGCCGCTTTGTCGTCCGGGACATAGCAGAGCAGAGTCCCGCCTTTTTGGTTTGAAAAAATGCGATTCATATCCTTACCTCGTCACTGGCGGCGCTCTGCCCGGCCGAGAGGCCGCTCGCAAAGCACCAATGGAGATTATAGCCGCCGCAGGGGCCGGTCACATTCAGAATTTCGCCCGCCGCATACAGTCCCGGAACGCGCCGGAACGAGAAGCTCTGTCCCGAAAGTTCCGAGAGGGCAATGCCGCCGGCCGAAACCTGGGCTTTCTCAAGCGAACCGAGCCCCTGCACGATAAAACGGGATGCCGTGAGCGCTGCGGAGAGCCGTTTGGCAAGCTCCCGGTCTCTCTGCTTCACCGCCTGCTGCGGCGATAGCGCTGCGCGCCGAAGCAAGGCGCCCCACAAATTTTTCGGCACCAGGCCGTTGCCGACCGCCTCTAAATCGATCGCAAACGGCGCTGAAAGCCGCTTTTCGAAATAGTCCGTGTCCGCTGTCAAATCCGGCAGGAAGTTAATGCAGAGCTCTGTCTTTCGCTTTTTCGCGAGGGCGCGCCCCGCTATCAGAGAGAGCTGAAAGACAGCGATACCCGAAAACCCCTCTTTGGTGAGCTGCAATTCACCGCTCTCCCGCCCCCGCTCGGCGTTGTCGACCAGAAGGGTCAGTTCCGCCGGTACCCGCACGCCCTGGGCCGCGCGGAAAAAGGGGTTTTCGCGCTCGGCAGAGCGAAGCGGGCAGAGGGCCGGTCGCGGCGCTTCGAGTTTCAGCCCGAGTTCTTCGGCATAGCGAAAGCCGCTCCCGTCTGATCCCGTCTTTGCGAGCGCACTGCCGCCGAGCGCCAGAATCACGCGGTCTGCGTACAGAGGCTTTTCTTCCGTCTGAATCCAAAACCCGCCCTTCTTTTCACGCTGTATGCCGAGAACGCGTGTACCTGTCCGTACCGCCACCTTCTCCCGCTCGAGCGCTGCGCGAAGTGCGTTCAGCACAGCCGCCGCCTGCTCGGCGTGCGGATAAATCCAGCCGCCGTGCCGCGCGATGGGCGGGACACCGAGTTCTTCGAGAAAACGGATGACGGTCTTTGGCGGATAACATTTGATTAGCTCCCGCAGAAAGTCGGGACCGTCGGTGTCATAGCGCGCGGCGTCGAGCTCCAGATTCGTGTAATTGCATTTGCCGTTACCGGTCAGCAATAACTTTTTTCCGATGCGCTCGTTTTGCTCGAGCAGCGAAACCTCAGCGCCCGCTCTCGCCGCGGCGAGGGCGGCAGTCATTCCCGCGGGACCGCCGCCGAGTACCAGAACCTTCATGGCGTTCTCCTATCAAATCCTATCAAACTCAGATGAGATGCAGCTTGCGCGCGAGGCGGCAGAGACTCTCGCCCTTCGGAAAGCGCAACAGTTCTTTCTCGCGGATGGCACCTGTCAGCAGCAGCAACGCGCCGTAGACCGCGACCGCGAGAAAAACGGGCACCAGCGTATAGAGCACGACGCGCCCCGTGAAACGCTTTAAGAAAATCTTAGCGCCGGCCGTCACGAGCCCCATCAGCGCCGCACAGAGTGCGGGCAGGAAGAAACTTCTGCGGATTTCCTGCCGGTAGTGAAGGAGCGAGCGGAGGCTCGCCGCATTCAGAATGCACATGCTGAGCGCAAAGACCATGTCCGCGATCACGACGCCGACAATGCCGAGCTCAAAGATGCGAAGCAGCACCTCAAGGGTCAGCACATGAATCCCGAGCGACAAGGCCGCGTGCATAACAGGCACCTGCATGTGATTGGTGCCCTGCAAAATGGCGTTGCTGACCGTCGAGAGCGAATAGAGTACCACGCTCAGGCAACCGAGATGCATGATATACACGGCGAGCTCACTCTTTCCGAAGAGCAGCGGAATCAGCGGGTCTGCCATCACGCCGAGGCCGACCGCCGCCGGAATCGCAACCACCATCGAGAAGCGAATCGCAAGTGTGATGTTCCGCTTGACTTCCTCTCCCTGCCTTGCGCCGACCGCGCGACTTAAAGCCGGAACGAGCGCCGAGCCGAGGGAATTGGCAATCATAATCGGGACATTGAGTAAGAGCTTGTACTTACCGGTGTAGACACCGTACTGCTTGGCAATCTCACCCTGCCGCCCGAGATCGTACATGGCCTGTCCGAAGAGCGCATTGTCAAGGATGCCGCTCACATTGTAAATGGCGGTCGAGAGTATCACCGGAATGACCGTGAGCACGAGAAGGCGCGTAATCTCCTCGTAACTCTCCTCCCGGTGCCGCACATCGAGGCGCGCTCGCCGCGCTCTGTGTCTAGCGCTCAGCAGGAACAGAACAACAAAGAGTAACAGCGCGGAGGCTGCGCCGACACCGGTGCCGATGGTGCCGCCGGTCGCGCCGAACGCGCGCGCCATTGACTCCTCTTTGCCTTTCGCGATTGCCCACTTCATCAAAAAGTAGGCTGCGCCGACACTGACCAGAGCGTTCAAAATCTGCTCGATAATCTGAGAGAGCGCGGTCGGCACCATGGTCGACTGTCCCTGCCAGTAACCGCGGCACACACCGAGATAAGACACAATCCAGACGGTCGGCGCGAGCACGCGGAGCGGGTAGGCCGCCTCCGGAATCCGGAGAAGCGCGCCTGCCAGCCAGTCCGCGCCGAAGAAAATCGCCGCACAGCCTATGCCGCCGACCACCGTCGCATAGAGCAGCGAGGCGCGCAGGATGCGCTCGGCGTTCCGGTAGTTCTTTGCACCGACCCGCGCCGAAATCAGTTTGGAGACCGCGAGCGGCAGGCTGTAGGACGAGAGCAGCAGAATAATCGCATAGATATTAAACGCCGCCGCGTAGTAGCCGTTGCCCTCATCGCCGATGATTCTGGTCAGCGGCATGCGGTACACAAGTCCGATCAGGCTCGAAATCACACCCGATGCCGCGTAGATGGACCCCTGTGCCAGAAATCCGCCGGATTTTTTCGGTTTTCCCGCTGCTACGCTGCCCGTTCTTCTCTCTTCCATACTGTCCCTCAGCGCCGGTAGCCGAGTCCATCGAGAATGTCTCTCTGCCTGGACTCCATGCAAAGGCGCTCCTCTTCCTCCATATGATCGTAACCCATCAGGTGCAACATGCTGTGCGCCAGTAAAAAGGCGAGTTCCCGCGTCTCACTGTGGCCGTACTCCGCCGCCTGCGACTTCACGCGCCCCACATTGATCACGATATCGCCGAGCGGCACTTCGCCGGTGTCCGGATTTTTGTCCTCTTCGCCGATCTCCGGAAACGCGCCGGGCGCTTCGAATTCGAGCATCGGGAACGAGAGTACATCGGTCTCGCGGTCAATGTTCCGAAACTCCCGATTCAAGCTGCGGATGGCCGCATCGTCCACAAAACTGAGCGATACCTCCGCTGCAAACGGGCAGTGCTCGGCCGAAAGGCAAGCGGCAATCACCTTCTCCGCAATCTCTTCGTAGGGAAGATCCAAGGTCTCTTCCGTCTCATAGCAAAGCTCGAGGCTCATCTCTTTTCCCTCCGCGCGCGGACATCCCGCTTTTCTCTCTGATAGGCCGCGCGGCGTTTCTTTTCGGCGCTCTCCTTTTCCTCATACTTCTCATAGGCATCGACAATCTGCTGCACGAGCGGATGCCGCACGACGTCGCGGCTTGTGAGGCGGCAAAAGCCGATTTCCTCGATGTTCGAGAGAACGCGCGACGCCGTATCGAGACCCGAGATGGCATCCGCCGGCAAATCTTTCTGGGTGAGGTCACCCGTGATAATCGCCTTTGAGCCGAAGCCGATGCGGGTCAGAAACATCTTCATCTGTGCGGGCGTCGTGTTTTGCGCTTCATCGAGGATGATGTAGGCGTTATCGAGGGTGCGTCCGCGCATGTAGGCGAGCGGTGCAACCTCGATCAGACCTTTTTCCGCGTTGTGGAGGTAACTCTCGGCACCCATAATCTGGTAGAGCGCATCGTAGAGCGGCCGGAGATAGGGATCAATCTTACTCTGCAGGTCGCCCGGGAGAAAGCCGAGCTTTTCGCCCGCCTCCATCGCGGGGCGCGTCAAAATGATGCGCTCGCAGTCGCCGTCGCGGAACGCGCGGATTGCCATGGCCATGGCGAGATAGGTTTTGCCGGTGCCCGCAGGGCCTATACCGAAGGTAATCATGCGCCGCGCGATACTGTCCACATACGCCTTCTGTCCGAGTGTCTTCGGTTTGACCGGGCGTCCGGAAGCGGTGCGGCATATCATCTCGCGATCAATCTCGAGTATCTTCTCCTCGCCTTCGGCAAAGGACAGGGAGAGTGCATAATTCACTGTCTGCTCCGAGATGGTCTCACCGCGCCGCGCGAGTGCGACCAGGTTCGTAAACACGGAGATGGCTTTCTGAACCTTGCTCTCTTCGCCCATCACCTTGACGCTGCCGTCGCGCTCAATCATCGTGACCTGCAAGGTGCGCTCAATTTTATGGAGGTTCACATCCATGTGCCCGCAGACATTCTTCTCAAGCTCTGCGGGAATATCAATCGTCTGCTCTGTGCTTCCCATCTTCTCTCCCTCATAAGTGCAAGACGCCCGGTCTCGTTGAGACCGGGCGTCAAATATGCATTAGTTGAATTTACGCTTTCTTGCAGCCTCGGACTTCTTCTTGCGTCTGACGCTGGGCTTCTCGTAATGCTCTCTCTTGCGAATTTCCTGCTGAATGCCTGCCTTCGCACAGTTTCTCTTGAAACGTCTCAGTGCGCTGTCCAGACTTTCATTTTCTTTCACAATCACGTTTGACATGAAACGGCCTAACCTCCCTCCCGGTTGTGAAATTGAAATCCTGTTTAGTATAGCACAATTCCGGAAAGCGTCAAGGGGTATTTCAGGCTTCTCGCCTGCCCTCTTCGCCGCCCGCAACAAAGCCCCGGTTTTGCCGGATAAAACCGGAAAAACCGGGGCTTTTATCATCAAGTCAGTCTCAGACCGATCAGGACTTATCTCTTCTCGGACTTATTCTGCTTCACCAGGTAGTTCGGGTTGCCTGCATCCTTGCCGACATTGAACTGATCCCAGAGGAAGTCAATGCTGACTTCGACTGCCTTCTTCTGGCTTGCCTTGTCGTCATTCTTCGCGAGAACCGTCGTGGAACCGGTCGTGTAGACACCCTCAGCATCCGGATCCATTGCGACCGCGAGGAACAGATCCATTCTGTTGTCCGTTGCCGGGCTGCAGAGAATCGTCGCGTTCGTGATGACCTTGCGGATTTCTTCGTCGGAGAGCTTCTTCAGTGCGGACAGTCTGATGAAGTCCACGCCGCCGACCGTGAAGTAGTCGCCCTCGCCTGCGAGCGAGTTTACGAGCTTGAAGACCGGCTTGCCCTCGTCAATCGTCGGATGATACTGCTCGCCGTCCATGTAGAGCGCGATGCCGAGCATATCCGCTGCCTTGCCGCTGTCCTCGAGACCCTTCACATTGAACTTTAGGCTGCTGAGCTTCGTCGCAATGCTGCCGACATTCAGGACATCCGTGCGGAATGCCTGTGCGTAGCCCGGATACATCTGGTTGATCGTGATGTTAATCTGGTGGCTGCCCTTCGTGTTGATTGTGTTGTACGGTCCGACATTCTTTGCGATTGCTTCCGGCTTCTCGAACTCTGCGCTGAACTCAACGCTGTTGTAGCCCTTCTGGTGCTCCTTATATGCGTCAACGCTGTAGTCGCGCGCGATCTTGTTGTAGTCCGAGGTCGCTCTCGTGAAGAAGCTGTCATTGACATAGGCCTTATCGCCGATGCCGTCGACAATGCTCCAGCCGTTCGGCGTCATCTCGTTGCCGTACTGCGCATAGAGGCCGAGGTCTGCAAATGTCATGCCAAAGTCGCCCGTCGTCGCCTTGGTGGTGACATTCAGCGTATCCGTCCAATACGCATAGCCGGTTCCCGCGAGAACCATGGACAATGCAAGGAGACCGCCGATGATCGATTTCTTACCTGCTCTTCTCATACCCACTACCATCCTTTCTTTCCGTTGCCTGTAGCCCTTCCGGCTTCCGATTACAAGCTTAGTTTAGCGGAAAGCGGCTGCCCGGGCATCCGGCGAAGGTTCCGCCTTTCGGGAACTTTGGTGGGGCTTTTTCTACGCCGAAAGTGGTATGGATGCAGCTGTCCGATAGAAGAAACACTGACTTCCGTCCTGTACCGTGAAGAGGCCGTCCGCCGGAAGTCCCGTTTTGTCCGGACAGCACATGACGGGCTGCCGTCTCTCTTCCCCGAGTAAGAGAAGGCTCTCGAGACTTGTCACAGAGACGGCGTCGTCCGGCAGCGGAAGGGCCGCGTCCGTAAAGACCAGACGGCTCCCGTACTTCCGAAGAAGGCGACGCAGGAAGAGTGCCTGTACCTCCTCCGCCGTCGGCTTTCGTGCGATCAAAAAGGCCGTGAGCAGAAGGGCGAGACCGGAGAGCACAAATATCACGCCGACAAGCATACGCAGGAACGGCAGCGCCGCTGTCTTCCGCTCTTTGGTCGTAATACTGCCCTGTTCGGAACCATCCGCGTCCGGATTCAGCTGGTAAAACGTGTTCTTGCGGTCGACCGGCAGCGAGAACGCGAGTGAAAACGGTTGCTCTGCGGTCTTATCCGCGCACTGCAGCGAAAAGGTCCCCGAAAAGACCAGTTTACAGCTCCGCTCAAAGCTGCCGCCGAGTTCTTTTTCGATTTCCGTGAGATTCTCGCTGTAGTCCGCCGGGCGGATCTGCACGGTCTTTTGAAGTTCCGCTACGCCGTTCTCTCCCGCCGGGATTTCCCCCGCTTCGAGCGGGAACTGCCTCGTAAAGATTG
The DNA here is from genome assembly GCF_057248925.1 of Stomatobaculum sp. Classification (NCBI taxonomy): domain Bacteria; kingdom Bacillati; phylum Bacillota; class Clostridia; order Lachnospirales; family Lachnospiraceae; genus Stomatobaculum; species Stomatobaculum sp. Next base: position 5,686 of record NZ_DBHIHF010000009.1, on the reverse strand, counting down.
TCTTTTTCCCGCCCTCGGTGCTGTAATAGCCGGACAGCTCCACGCCTATCGTATAAGTTCCGCTACTCACCGCGCGCGCATCACCGCTGCCCGCGAGCTTTGCGCTCAGTTGAAACTCGATATAGTCGGTGAGGCTCGCCGGATAGACCTCGCCGTTTTCAAGCCACTCACCCGGATACACCGAATTTTCGAGGAGATGTACCCTCGGTGTTCCGGTCGCGTCGACCGTATAGCTGTAGAGCGTTTTTTCTTCCAGGCTGCTCTGACGCCGCAATGCGCTCACAAAGAGCAGTGCGCCCGCAAGCAAAAGTAACACGCTAAGCAGCGCCGCCGTGCATTTCCGCCGCCCGTCAAATACAGGTCTCTGCCATCCCGCTTTTCTCTCCATGTAGCCCCCCACGATTCCTGCTTCTTGTCTCAAGTTCCTGTCTTTTTCTCCCGCAGTCCTCTCTGAATCTCTTCCGGCACTTCCCGGCTGCTGTTTAAGAGCAGCACCGGTATACCGATCCGCGGCACCACGCGAATCACTCTTCCCGCAATCTGATTCGGCGAGACGGGTGCTGCATCGGCCGAAGCATTGTTGTCGCCCTTGGTGATAAACTGCCGGTTTCCGGCCTCATCTTCCCGGATTTCCTGAATCCGGTGGGTGATGCTGATTTTGTCCCGATGATAGCTGATCACCGTGCCTGCCGAGAGCGCATCCAGCTCTTCCTCCGAGCTTAGCTTTCGCACCAGAATTACATCGCCCGGATGAATGCCGGGCTCCATGCTTCCCGTCAGGATGACGGTCGGATAGACCGGAAACACGCCGATGCAAAACCAGTAGAAGGCGACCGTACACAAAAGTTCCGCATACCAGGCAAACGATACACCCTGCCGCTCCGTTCGCGCGCCGTATTCCTCTCCACGGAACTGTTCCCGCAGATAGAGAAGAAAAAAGATTGGAAAACAAAGGCCAATCGCACTGCTCGCAAGCCAAGGCAAATCCGGTAAAAACGGAAAGACATGCTGAAACACGCCGATTGCACCCGCGTATACCACCGAAGCGCCCATGCCGCCAAAGAGCACGAGACCGGTGCGCACCGCGCTGTCCGCCAGTGTCGGCAGCACGGTACTCGCCACAAAAATAAAGAGGTCCTCCGCACTCCCGAGACGAAGCATCCTTGAAACATTCAGCTCCGTCAGCGCCAAAAAGAGGCTCAGCAGTACCGCTGCCAAAGCGCGGCCGCGGATATGCCGCATACTGAGCCCAAGTCCGTAGCTCCGCACCCACTCCTTTGCGAGGAGCGGCGCAAAGAGCCACAGCATATTCTTACCAATGCCCGGCAGCGAAGTGTCATACGGCGTCGCCGACAGACACTTCAAACAGACCCCTGTCAGAAAGCGGAGTGCCAGAAACACAGCCGCGCCGGACAGCGCATAAAGCCGCATACTCCGCCGCAGCGCGACGCGCCGCTGTACCGAAACCCGCGGTACACTTGCATACAGCACGCCCCCCGACACGCCGTAATACAAGAGACAGACAGCTGCACTGCTCTCCGTCAAGGTTCTGACTGCCGGTATCAGGCTCCCCGCGAGCATTGCGAGGAGCAGCAGAAAGGCGACATTCATGGCGTGCCTTCTGCCGTGTCCTGTGCTTTCCGGGCATTTGCCGCTGTCGCGCGGTCATCGAACAATGCGCCGTCCGGTATCGTCTCGCCTGCCGCATCATACAACACGAGATTCACCGGAACCTGTATGGCTGCCTTGCCCGTGAGTTTCAGCCTGTCCGTCCAGTACGCGTAGGCCGTGAGCGCGCCGAACCCTACTGTATCCCCCGTCTGTCCGCCCTGCGCCTGTTCGAGCAGCAAACCGGTCTCAAACGCATAGGAGACCCAGATGCCGTTCTCCGGAAAATCGCAGTCCGCAAGCGGCAGGGCTGTGAGCTGTTCCTCTGTCACGGCGAGCTGCTCTGGCAGCTCGACCGGCGCAATCTCTTTCGCCGCGCGGAGATACAGGCAGGCATAGAGCGTGCCGTCTATCTCTTCCGCGCTCTGATAGAGTTCCGCCGTCCGCGCCGTCATAAAGCGGGCATCCGGCGTCTCAAACGTGTAAATGCCCTCCGGCAACGCGAGGTAGACAGCCTCCGGTGTCAGCGTGACTTTCTCACCTTCCTTCGTAAAATCCGGCTCCCCGGTCTTAACCTTCACGCCTTTTTCCGCAATCGGGCAGCGGATGCAGAGTTCTTTCTCGCCGTTTAAAAAAGCCTCCGGCACACCTTCCGGAAATGTGAGCGCCGCGCTCTTGCCAACGGCATCTGTCGTTACCTGTACCGGCACTTCCTCTGTCTCTGTCCTGTCCGCCGTGCGAATTTCCGCCGTAACACTTCCGGTCTCCGAAAATGTGCAGTCAAACTCGCCGGTCGAGAGCTTCTCTTCGACCCGCAAATTACCGTTCCAATAGGCATAGCCCGTCCCGACGACCGCAAGACAAAGCGTGAGCACTGCGCCGGGCAGTAATTTTTCCGGTCTTCCCCGTCTTCTCATCTCTCCGGTCCTCCTCTCTGCGCCCTCAGTCCTGCAAGGCGAGCAGGCCGCCACATTTTCCGGCGAAGACCGCCGCCTCGACCCGGCTCTTTAAGTCGAGCTTTCCGAGTATGCTGCTCACATGCTTTTTGACGGTGCCGAGTGTGATGAAGAGCCTCTTCCCGATTTCTGCGTTGGAACAGCCCTGGCTCATGAGGCAGAGCACCTCAATTTCGCGCTCGGTCAGACTCTCGAGCTTTTTCTCCTCTTCGGCCGCCAGATTCAGCTTCTCCATCAGCGCACTCGAGTAGAACTTACTGCCGCGCTGCACGGCGCGGAGGCCGAACATAATCTCTTCAATGAACGCATCTTTCAGGATATAGGCATCCACGCCTATCTCCCGCGCGCGGAAAAAGTCACTCTCCCGGGAGGAAGAGGTGATGCAGATGGTTCTCACCTCGCGGCGGCTCTCCTTGAGCCACTTCAACAAATCAAACCCGCTCTCTTCGCCGAGGCGGAGATCGACAAAGGCGATGCTCACGGCGGATTTGTCCAGACAGGACATTGCCTCATGCACCGTGCCCGCCTCCAGAATCTCCTCCTCCGGATAATACATGTGTATAATTTGCTCCAACCCCTTGCGCGAAACCGGATGGTCATCCACGACCAGATACATATGCTCTCCCCCTCTTTCCCGTGCTCACCGGCAAGGTGAGCCTGATTTCCGTCCCCTCACCCGGCGCGCTCTTTAACGCGAGCATACCGCCGAGCAGTGCCGCAACCTTCTTCATACTCCGGATGCCCTTCCCCCCTGTTCTTGCCGGGCGTCCTTCCCGAAAACCGCTGCCGTTATCCCGGACTGTCAGCACATAGCCGTCATCTTCGGCGTGTACTTCGACCGAAATTTCAGTCGCGCCGCCGTGGCGCGCCGCATTGTTGACCGCCTCGCAGGCCACGCGGTACAGAACCGTCTTCTGGGCTGCCGACAGAGTCTCTGCACCGGCATCTACCTCAATCGGAATTTCGACCTCATATTGCCGTTCTGCCTCCGCCATGTAGCTGTTCAGGCGCCCGGTAAAACTCTGTTCGCCGCTCTCGGCAAAGTGCCGCCCGTAGACCGTCTCCCGCAGTTCCCGCATGGTGAGCGCCGCCGTTGTCTCGAGCGTCAGGATGCGCTCTAAAGCGTCCTGCTTCTTTGCCTCATCGTCTTTCACAAAGAGCTCCAACTCCTTCAGGCCGCAATTTAAGCCGAACAGCTTCTGAATAACCGTGTCATGAATTTCGTCGGCAATCCGATTCTTCTCTTCCGCCGAGATATAGGCCTCCATCTGGCTCTGCATGTCAAGGCCGCGGAAAATGATGCCGCAGAGCCGCACATAGAATTCTCGTTCCCGACGCGTAAGCTCCGCCATAATCGGCCCTTCCGCTTCGAGATCGTTCGGATTTGCGACTTCCATCATCAGAATGCCGCCGCCCCCACCGCTCTCGAGCGGAAACACCTCATAGGTCTGTCCGCTGGCCCTAAGCGTCGTTGGGCAGACCTCCTGCGAGACAGCGCGCGACACGAGCTCTTCCCCCTGCTTTTGGGGCATGCCGCGGATGATGACTTCCTGTATGGTCTGTTCCTCGCTCCAGCGGAGTAGCACGGCGCCGTGCGGTGAGACACTCCCCGCGACCAGCGTTGCGAGCTCGCTGAGTACCCGCTCGGCATCGTTCATCGCCATGAGCGAAAACCCCTCGTACATGTCGGCAACTCGAGCCAGTGCGCGCTCGGTACGCCGGTTTTCCTCGACCAGGCAGAGGTTTAATGCCTTCAGTTCTTCGCGCCGCGCGCGGACCGAATTTTCGGAGCTTCGCAACACATAGAAGGCGCCGAACATGACGAGCACGCCGACCAGAATATTGCTCTCGAGGCGCACCGGATTGCCGTCGCTCTTTCCCGCAAGTGCGCAACCGAAACACCAGAGCACGGCAACGAGGGAAATGCGGCTGCCCAGATTGCCGCTCAGACTGATCAGAATACAGCAAAAACCGTACCAGAGATAGGAGCTCGAGAGCCCGCCGCTCATATAAATAAAGATACCGTAGGCCCCGAGCTCAATCCCCAGAATCGCGCCGATTGCGCGGCGGCTGCGCTCTTCTTTTAAGGTCTCCGCCCGTAGATAGAGGGTATTTCCCAGTAGACAGGACACCAACATGCCGATGACGATACCCCAAGCAGACGGGTTTAGAATGCCGCGCGTCTGCATACCGCGGAGATAAACCGCCGTTGAAAGTAAGAGTGAGGCCAGTCGAAGGCGTATGCAGAGCTCCAGATATTCATCCTTTTTTTCTGTCATATCCCCCATACAAGTCCCTCGGTTTCTCCTCGGCTTCCATTTTGTCGATTTTCTTAAGTTTGGTTTTTCGCCGCGTTTTGCATTTATGTATACAAATAAGAGACAAAAATGCTTTCTTTCGGCAAGACATTCCGTTTACTCTATTTTCCTCAGTATATCGTAAATCTTAAATTATTACAAATAAATGAAGGTTGTCTCGCGTATCTTACTGTACACTATTACATTGTTATGTCGTTTTATTCAGGGAAATACAGGCGTTTCCCACAAATTTACATCTTTGGAACCATTTATCCGGTGTACAAAAGCAGGGGCTAACACCCTGCCTTGCGCACGCAAAAAGGCGCTGTGCTTTCGCACAGCGCCTTTCTTCTTGCCTGTTTTTTCCTGCAAGTGCCGGTTCTTTTAGCTCTTCGGCTCTTTACCGCTCTTCTTTCTTCTTCGCGAGTGCGAAGCCTGCGAGCAGCATGCCGAGCGCAAGGCCTGCGTAGTTCAGCGCGAGCGGCGCCTCACCTGTCTTCGGGAGACGGCGCTTTCTGCCCTGCAGCGCGGTGCCCTGCGCTACGGTCGGCTTCTTACCGCCGTTCTTTTCCGCGAGCTTCCCGTCGCCCTGCCGGTCCGCATTCTTCTGCGGAGTCGGCTCAGTCGTGGCAGGCTTGTTGTCGACTGTCGGCTCGGACGGCTTTGCGTTGTTCTTCGGAAGCGGCGCGACATTGTTCGGGCTGATGGTCGCGCGGTGTCCGCCGTTTCTGGTTCCGCCGCCGCCACTGCCACCGGCACCGCCGCCTCCGCCGCCGCCGCCGACGTTATCGGTATCCTGATCTTTCTGGTAGACCGCAACGAGGG
>NZ_DBHIHF010000008.1:0-95039 GCF_057248925.1 Stomatobaculum sp. | reverse complement strand
AGGCTGACCGTCTCCGCCGCCGTGCGCACCCCGAGCGGCGCCGCGAGCCCGTCCGCCGCCCGGTTTTTCTTCCAGCGCGCCGCAATCTGCAATTCTTCCGGACTCTGCACGCCGAAGAGCTCGAGGAAGCCGAGTTTCTCCGGCAGTTCCTCGCTCGTATCCCGGCGATGAATCAGACCCGCGAGACGGCGCGCCGCACGCTCGATGTCCGCGTCGTCCGGAAGCTCGAGCCGCAGGCGCTCTGTCGCTATCAGGCCGTTTCTGAGGCAGAGCACCCCCTCACCGCCGCCCTCGACCGAAACTATGGTTTTCACGCTCTCCGGCAGCTGTTCCCGCCGCTCGGCACAGTAAATCAGCGAAATGCCGAGCTCCGGCGAAGCTTCGTCGAGATAGGACAGGAGACTGTGCCCCGCAAGCAGGCTCGCATCCTCTGCGACCAGCAGATACTGCGGCAAAAAATATCCGCTTTTCTTTTCCTCCCCCGCCTTCCGTTTTCTCTCTTTGATCTGCTGCAGAAGACCGCCGAGCACGGTCTCGGCCTCCTGCGTATGGGACAGAATGCCGCTGCACCGAAAATCCTTTCCCTCGAACTGCGGACACCAGGAAAAAGCTCGGTACAGCGCGCTGTCCGATGTCCTGCAGAGCAGAATCATCGAGAGATCCCGGTAACTCTGAAAAAAACAGAGCCGGAACAGATAATTCGAGAGCACTGCGCGGCACAGCTCCGGCGCGCCGAGGATGCCAAGCTGGGACTCTCTGAGATTCACAACGACCGGCATATCCGGCAAAGTTTCAAATTCCCGCTTTAATGCGAGAGCTTCGAGGCAGAGAGGATCCCTTTCCCGCTTGGTCTCCTGTTCCGAAAACCGTATGGCATAGGGCGCCGCCTGCCGCTGCCGCCCGAGTACGAGGCACATGAAATCCGCATCCCGGGGGCTGCGCTCATAAATCCGAGCCGCATAGCGCTCTGCCATCAAAAGCAGTTCACCGGTCTCCGGTGCCGTCAGCCCGGCGGCCTGTATACTCTGTTCCCGAAGCGAAAAGAAACGCTTCTGCATGCGAAGCAGATAGGCCGCATAGCCCTCCGCTCTCTCCGCCATGCGCGCTTTGGCGTTCTTTTTCCCCTGCAACAGCGCGATGACGGCAAAGCAGACCGTGAGTAACACGGTGCCGCCGCTCAGCGCAAACATCGAGGCGCGCCCCAGCGCAAAGGCCGTACCTCCCATCACGAGCACCGTGCCGAGCGGCATCAGGAGGCGGCGAAGCTGCTCGCCCCGCTGAACTTCCGGGAGATTCTCGGGACGCAAAAGCTCAATGCTCTTTTGAATCGGCGGCGGCAGGCGCCGCGGCGCACGGTCATAGAGCGGAAACCCGGGCGGGAGCTTCGACTCGGCGAGGCAGGGCGGGAGCGAACACAAAACACCCTTGCCGCAGAGGAGCAAGTTCTCGTCCCGGTAGCAGAGCAGCACGGTTCCGAAAAAGAGCTTGTCCCCTGTCTCAAGCCGCACGCTCCCTGCCTCCAGCTTTCTGCCGTTTTGGTAAACCTCGCCCCGGTAAAGCGAAAATTCTCCTTCCGGGGAGAGCACGGCAAAGAGTTCTTTCCCCGGGAAAATCAGCTGGCAGGGCGCACGATCCCCGAAGAAAACTTTCTCCCGCGGCAAATAGTATGACTGCTCGTCGGACAACACAGCGAGAAGCGACGCCCCTTCCTCTTTCAGCGGCGCCAGTGTCTCCAGAACCGACTCATTCCGCAGGTACAGATAGCGTTTCATTCGTCTCCTCCTGTTCCGGCTGCATCTTTTTCCGGAGTGTCTCGATTTCCGCTTCGATGCGCCGTTCCTCTGCTTCTTTCTCCTGCCCGCTCTTTGTGCGATCCCCGGCGAGCACGCTTTCTTCTTTTAACAGCGCATAGAGCTGCATCTCTAAGTCGCCGCGCCGTTTTGCCGCATCGAGCGCCTCGGGAAAGCGGTTCTGTCCGATGTAAATCCAGAAACGCAGTGTCTCCTCATCGCTCTTTGGATGAAGCCCCGCCAGAATATGCTCACGCTGCACGGGGGTAAGTCCCTCCGTAAAGATGCTCGCGCGCGCCAGCATATATCTGCCTTCCGCCGAGAGTTCTCCCGGCTTCACCCCGCGGAGCGCCTCTCCGACCGCGAGATAGTCCTCTCGGAGATAGGCCTCCGCCGCCGCAATCAACCGCTCCGCTTTCCGAAACCGAATGCGATACCAGTAAAAGAAACTGCCAGCGAGGGCCAGCAGGGCGATGCTCAGCAGCGGGAGCGCAATGCTGGTCAGAAGAAGACGCTGTCTCGAGACCCGCACCGTTTTCTCCCGGCGTCTTTTTTTCCGACTCTCCCACTGCGCCGAAAAATAAGCCGAGAGTTCCTTCGAATCGGTCTGCCGCGCGAGTCCCGAGAGCTGCTTTTCCGCCCGGAACAGCCGCTCGCCGCCCGCCAAAAAGTCCTCATAGGTATGGCGTTTCGAGAGCAGCGAGGCCGCCAGGGCCCGGTAAGCGCGAAAAAAGTCTTCTTTCGTATCCTCCTCGGCCGCCGCATCCCGCACCAGAACACGCGGGCACAAATTCCGGTCAAAAATCAGATTGTCCGGAGACAGTACAAAGTAATAGTGCGCACGGGCGGCTTCGAGCGCAGCACAGTTGGCGAGCAGGCGGAATTTTTCCTCTGTCTCCAGCGCCGCAGCCGCCGTGAAGTCCTGCCAGTCCTCTTCCGTCACAAAGCAAAAGAAGAAGCCGTTTTCCGCCTCCTCTATCCCGCAAGGACAAAAGAGAGGATTGCTCACGGCGAGCAATCCTCTCTTTTCTCTCTCCGCGCGAGACTCTGCATTCCGGATAAAAATGCGTCTTGTCGCGTCCATCTCTCCTCCTCAGATCAGTTCGAGCGCATCTCCGCTCACAATGCGGGCTGTCGCAAAGGACTGCGCGGTGCAGAGGACTTCGCGGCAAAGGCGCGAGCGCACATAGCAGCAGCCCGCCGCCTGTCGGCTGAAAATTTCCTTGGCCGCAAGACGCTCAAGCGTCTCCCGTATCATGAGACCGTCATCCAGAATCAGCGTCTCTTCCCGCGTATCCTCCCGCACCGTAATCATAATTTCCATCGTTATTTTCAGCCCTTTCGCCGCGCATAAAAACTCATACCGAAACCGAACAGCAACAAGAGAAGCGCTGCCGTTACCTGCCGGGGTTGCAGCCGTCCCGCAGCCTTCTCTGTGCGCTCCGGCGGCTTCGGCACTGAGTTCACCGGCACCGTCGGAATATCTCTCCGCGTTTCTTCCCGCAGTGCAAGCGGTGCCGCCATCTTCTCATAGCTCTCCTTATTCGGCAGACTGCCGTTTCGTGTGTGCGGCAGTTTCTTCGAAAAGCTTCCGAACAGGCGCTCGTTTTCCGTCGCGCCGACGCCGAGTTTTTCCTGCAGGCCGCCGACCGCCGCCTTGACGCGCGCCTCGCTGTCCTGCTCCGCCGTCGTAAACGCGCGATATATCGCTTCGCTGTACTGCATGGCACGCTGCTTTGCCTCGCGCTGTTCCCGGTCTGCCTCGTGTATGCTGTTCTGCAGCTGCTCCTGCTCCTGCCGCACAGCCTCGCGCTGCGCACTGCGACGCGCTCTGCTGTCGGCCTCTGTCTGCTCGGCCGAGAAGATTGCGTTTGAAAACGTTTCGCTCTCCCGCCGTATTTCCGTGAGTGTCGCCTCCCGCCGCTGCCGCATGGCCGCAACCATATCGTTTTCGACGATTTGTTTCATCGTCTCCTCGGGGAAGGCTGTCTCCTGTGTAAGTTCGCCCTCCAGCGCGTAAAGCGCGTCGCGTGTCGCATTCGAAGCGCTCGCAAGCCAGTTCCTCTCCTCGCGCCAGAAGCTCACATCCTCTCGGGACAGCGCCTCCGAGGGACTCGCCAGAAAAACGGCATTTGACGCCGAGGCCGTCCGCGAGAGGAAGCCTGTCGTATGCAGCACAGCGGCATTGGAGTTGCTCGCGAGCTTTTCTGTGAGCTGACCGCGACTCTCTTCGATCCGGCTGTGGTAGAGAGAAAGCTGCTCCTGTAATTTCCGCTCGCCATCCTCGCCGATAGCCTCCAGCGCGACCCCCTCTTCCGCAAGTTCTTCCATGCGTTTTTCAAGCTGCTCCCGCTCATCCAGCAGACGCGTCAGAATCTGTGCCTCCTGCTCGCTCTCGGCCAGCAGCGCATCGTATGCGCGACGAGTGAGTTCGGCTTTTTGAGACGGGGCCGGTTCTCCCGGGCGCTCCGGCAGTTCCGCGCGCTGTATCCACTGTTCGCTTCCGAGCCCCTTGACATGCTTAAGCTCCTCCGCTTGATTTCGGAGCGCCGTCTGCACAGCATCCTGAGCCCCGTGAAATTCACCGAGCACCGCGTGAAAGTAGAGGTAGACGATATTCTGGTTCATCCGCTCGCCGAAATTGTCAAGCCGCCGTTGCAACTCTGCCCGCTCGCTCTGCGGCAACTCCGCAGAGAGGTGATACCGCACCGTTGCCTGCTCCGGATGGCAGGAGATGCTGTCAACCTTCTCGGAAAAGTCTCCGGGAATCACGAGATACGCCGCGTAATAACCGCTCCGCACACCGCTCTCCGCCTCCGGCATACTCACAGAGACAAAATCGGCGTCCGGAAACTCCATCGCATCGGCCGCATAGTAAAGATGTTTTTCGCCGCGCCGTACGCCGTTATCCAGATTGACCACCGCAATCCGCCGACTGTACTGTGCCGCCCGGACAGGCGTCGGCGCCGCCCGGCTCTGTAACCCCGTATAGCCGCTGCCCATCGCAAATCCCGACAGAAAAAAAGCCACCATGGCCGCATACAGGCTTTTTTGCATAGAGTTCACCTCCCCCGAAAAAAGAGAGAGGGCGGCTGCCCTCTCTCCCGCCTTTCAGTCTGTCAGGACGAAAACTTCCGTGCCATTTCGCTGTCCAGTCTCTCGGTCGCCTCTGCCACGCCGTCACACTGTCTGGCAATGCTCTCAATGAGTTCGGCCATCTCGTTGAACGAGGGGCGCAGCGACTCAAACTGTGCGGCGAACTGCCGGCTCGCCTCACCTTCCCACTCATCCTGCAAAGTCGTGATGAGATTGCTCATGGTCTGAATAACCTGCTCAAAGTTTCCTTTGGCTGTGCGAAACTCGGTTGCTCTGCCGTGCATGGTTTCCGGTGTGACGCGAATCTGACCTGCCATTTGTTAACTCCTCTCTTAGGTGCGGTTAGCGGTTACAGTACAATACTATCAACTTTACAAACATAAGTCAAGTGATTTTGTACATTTAACTTACAATATTACTCACATTTTTCATCTTTATCGATAATTATGTTCATTCCGTAAGCCACCTTTCGCAAATTCTTCTGTTTTCATGTCGCTCTGTCTGTGGCGCTCGGCTCTCTGTAACTGCCGGAGACCGAAGAAAAAGCAGAGGAGCGCAAATCCGGCGAGAGCGAATCCCGGAAGCCTGTTTTCTGTCTCTCGCTCTGCGGCTGTCCGCACATAGCTGACTGTGCGCGGCGCAGCGAAAAGCCCCGCCGCCTCGCTCTTCTTTTGTACCTCGTCCTGCGGGGATGATGCGGTCTCGGGCAGAAAGCGGAGTCCCTGCAACAGAGATTCCCGCTCTGCCGCCTTTGCCGCCTGTCTCGCCTCTCGCTGTTTGTCCGAGGTTTCGGTAAAGAGCGGGAGGTCCGGACAACGATCGGTATACGCCTGCGCTGCCTCATAGTCCCGCTCCCGCAGATGCTGCGGATCAAGCTGTAATGCTTCCGGCTGCTCTCCCATCTTTTGTTCTCCTCTCCGAATTTTGTCCGACTTTCGCGATGCTATAGTCATACTTTATTTTATTTTGTTATCATTTTCAAGTTATATATGTATGTTTAGTTCTCAATCTTTGCGCAACAAAAAAGCGGTCGGAGCCGCTTTTTCGCAAATGAATAGAGCGCTCGGGGGAGAGCGCTCTATTTCTCTTGGGGGTTGTGCTTCTCATTTGTTGCATGATACAACGTTTGTCTTTCTTCTTGGCATGTCCTCCTTTCTCTCGGATTTACATTGCGAGACCCGACAAATTCTCGGGCATCACAAACTGTAGGCTTCCTTCCGACATCGGCGCAACTTCGCCTTCGTCAAAGCAGATGACCAGACGGCCTTCACTGTTCACATAGAAACTCTGGTCCTTCTTGATTTCTTTGAAATCATCCTCCGGAATCTCCGAACTCAGGAAGAAAACTTTTCCGGAATCTCCGGTCATTTCCGCCTGCATCTGCCGCTTGACTTCCTCACTCAATGTCTTCACATAATCGCTGCCCGGCGCGAACAGGTCACTGAGTTGCATCAGCTTCCCGTCGCTCTTCCGAATCGTAAAATACCGGTTTGTCTCTACACTGTCGGCATTCTGCCGGACCTGCGTCAAACAGACCGAATACCAGGCATCGCTGTCGGTCACAACTTTGGTCGAGAGCTCCAGGTTCGAGTACCCTTCACGCTTCATTTCCTCTCGGAACGCTGCAACCTGCTCGTCCGTGATGCGCTGTATTTCCGCATTCACTTCCTCGGCACTCTTTTCCGCGCGGACGGCCTGTGTGCCGCTCTGGCTCTCCGGCTGGATTTCTCCGACCTGCACGGTCGCGGTATGCCCGCCCTCTGCGAGCGTATAGTCGCGCACCGTCACCAGACGGAAGAAGGCACCGGCAATCGGCAGGCTCTGCAGAGCATAGGCGGTCGTGCGGTTTAAGTTCGGCAGCACTGCGCTGATCAGCGCGAGGCTCGCCGCAACGCCGAGTATCGAGCGAAACCGGTGACGCCTGATTGGCCGCACCCTGCTCTCATCCGCGGAAATTTCCTTCTGTTCCGGCAGTTGTAACGGCTGCTCCGCAGCCTCCTCTATCCAGTCCTCCGAGATATTGGCAACTGCCTCCATGATGTCCTGACTCCTCAAAGAAATTCCTCCTCTCTCAAGACAAGTGCCAAATTTTTGCGAATCCGATATAGACTCACCTTCACGGCACTCTCGCTCATACCCTGTCGAAGCGCGATTTCCTGAATCGAATCGGTATAGAAGTAGCGCCGCACGAAGAGAATCCGCTGCGTCTTTGGGAGCTTTTCCAGAAAGCGGTCAATGCAGACCGCGAGGCGGTTTTTGTCCGCAACCTCCTCGGTGCTCTCGCTGGTCGGGAGTACGTCCTCATCGAGCTCATCCAATGCAAGCTGATACTGCTCGCTGCAACGTTTCTCTGCATGCTGTTTCCGGAACAGGCTGAGTGCCAGATTTTTGACAATCCGGCTCAAATACGCGCGGAAATACTTCGGCTTTTCCGGCGGGATGCTGTTCCACGCCCGAAGCCAGGTGTCATTCAGACACTCTTCCACGTCTTCGCGCGAGGAGAGCACCGCACCCGCCACCTTGGAAAGATAGCGTCCGTACGCAGCTTCCGTCTCCTGTATTGCTCTCTGATCCCGCTGCTCATAGAGCGCGAGTAATTCCTGTTCCGTCATGCAAACTTCCCCCGTTTTGCTTCTCTATCAGATAAGACGCAAGCGTCCCCCGATTGGTTACTGCATTTTAGCATTTTTTTGAGAAATATTTTTTGCGCATCCCTGTTGCGATTTCTTTCTGCCGTCCTCCACCCGTCTTCATTCTCTTCTCCTATTTTCGTTTCTCCGCCGGACTCCTTGCCCGCATCTGCTGACGCTGTCTGTGCCTGCCTCCGGTAAGATTCTTTGTCTCTGTTCCCTGCACTGCTATTCCCGCTTCTCAACGGCTCTCTTTGCTCTGCCGATTTCCGTTCTCCCGCTGTTTTGCGCCGCACGGCTCTCGCATTCCGCTGCGCTACTATGCCCCTTGTTTTTCCGCGCGTTCGGCGAAACAGACAAAACGAGACAGTGCCGACACCGCCTTCGGGATTCGAACGGATTCTTCCTATTATTTCATACACAACCCGCAATGGGAATGACAAATTACATTAAAACGCAAAACAGCTGCCCGCGCCTGCGGACAGCTGTCTCGTCTGTAAAACTCGTATGGACTCTTACTTGAGGTTCATAACCTCTTTGACCTTCTCGATGATGTGGAGACCGATGTCTCTCGAAGCGTCAACCGTCTGCGCACCGATGTGGGGGCTGATGACAAAGTTGTCGCAGGAGAAGAGCGGGCTCTGGAACTCGTCGTTGCCGCTGAGACCGCTGCCTGCGAGCTCATTCTCCATCACGTCGGCAGCGTAGCCGCCGATTCTGCCTGCGCAGAGTGCCTCGTACATATCCTGCTCGTTGACGATGCCGCCGCGGCTCATGTTGAGCACGACTGCGCCGTCCTTCATCTCTGCGATCGACTTCTTGTTGAAGAGATCCTTGGTCTCCGGGGTCAGCGGAATGTGCAGGGAGATGAAGTCAGACACCTTGATCAGCTCGTCGATGCCCATGCCCTTTGCGCCCTCGCGCTCAAAGTCCTCGGGCTTCAGGAACGGATCGTACGCGACAATCGTCATGCCGAACGCCTTTGCGAGCTCGGCGACACGGCGGCCGATGCGGCCGAAGCCCATCACGCCGAGGGTCTTGCCGCGCAGCTCTCTGCCGACATACTTGTACTTATCCCAGATGTGATTGACCTTGACGTCCTGGTTTGCCGGAATCGTGTGGCGGGAGATGTCGAGCATCTTGGAGATTGTGAGCTCCGCAACCGCATTTGCGTTGAGACCCGGTGCGTTGAAGACCTGAATGCCCTTCTCCTTCGCGTACTCGAGATCAACATGGTTCAGACCGACCGCGCAGACGCCGATTGCCTTCAGGTTCTTTGCGGCGTCCAGAACATCGCGGTCAATCTTCGGATCGACGCGCATGATGAGCACATCCGCATCCGCAATCTCGCGAATCATCTCTTCCTTGGAGAGCGGCTTCCCGTCGGAAGTCTTCACATCCATGAACTTCTTCAGCTCCTCGGCAATGCCGGGATACACAGCATCTGTAATCAGGCACTTCATCGCTACTTTCCTCCTATTTGTTCAAAAACAGTTTCTTAGAAAAAAGCGACCGGAATTTGTGTTCCGGTCGCCTCAGTCTTGTTTGGTTTAACTTACAGTGCGCGACCCTGCTTAATCATAGCGTCTGCAACCTTCTCGAATCCGACAAGGTTAGCACCGGCAACGAGGTCGTAGCCGAGGCCGTAGCGCTCAGCTGCAGCTGCGGAACCGTCGTGGATGCCCTTCATGATCCTGTGCAGCCACTTGTCAACTTCCTCACCGTCCCAGAAGAGTCTCTCGGAGTTCTGAGACATCTCGAGTGCGGAGACAGAGACACCGCCTGCGTTGACAGCCTTGGACGGAGCAACAATCATGTTCTTCTGCTCAAGGAGATACTTCAGAGCCTCGTTCGTGGTCGGCATGTTCGCAACTTCGATGTAGTACTTGATGCCGTTCGCGACAATCTTCTTTGCCTCGTCGAGGTCAACGTCGTTCTGCGTTGCGCACGGCATCACGATATCGACATCCTTCTGACCCCACGGCTTCTGGCCTGCGAAGAACTGAACACCGAACTTGTCAGCGTAATCCTGGACCTTGTTGCGGCCGGATGCTCTCATCTCAAGCAGGTAGTCGATCTTCTCCTTCGTCGTAACGCCGTCCGGATCGTAGACATAGCCGTCCGGGCCGGACAGGGTGACAGCCTTAGCGCCGAGCTCAGCGAGCTTGGTTGCAACGCCCCATGCGACGTTACCGAAGCCTGCCAGAGCAACTCTCTTGCCCTTCATCTCGTCCTTCTCGTGCTTCAGAACCTCCTCGAGGTAGTAGACAGCACCGAAGCCGGTTGCCTCCGGACGGAATGCGGAACCGCCGAACAGCGGATCCTTGCCGGACAGAGCGCCGTTTGCATAGGAGGAGGTCAGTCTTCTCCAAGCGCCGAACATGTAGCCGATCTCACGGCCGCCGACACCGAGGTCGCCTGCCGGGCAGTCGACATCCGGTCCGATGAAGCGGAACAGGCCTTCCATGAAGGAACGGCAGAATCTCTGAATCTCGGCATCGCTCTTGCCGTTCGGATCGAAGTCGGAACCACCCTTAGCGCCGCCGATCGGAAGCGTGGTGAGCGAATCCTTAAAGGTCTGCTCAAAGCCGAGGAACTTGATGATAGAAAGGTTTACGTTCGGAGCGAAACGAAGGCCGCCCTTGTAGGGTCCGATCACGCTCGAGAACTGAACGCGATAGCCGCGGTTCACGTGCATGTTGCCCTGGTCATCCTCCCACGGAACACGGAACATGATGACACGCTCCGGCTCGACCATTCTCTCGAGAATCGCATTCTTCTCATACTCCGGATGTGCGTCGACCAGCGGGCTCAGCGAAGAGAAAACCTCCTCGACCGTCTGGCAGAACTCCGGCTCGTGCGAATTCTTCGCCTTAACCTCGGCAATGACTCTCTCAATGTACGGATTCAACTTGCTCATGTCACTTTCCTCCTACAGAAAATAAGATGATACAAACAATTATGTGGCAGGTTTTCTATATATTACCCACTCACGATGAAACCATTGTAACACTTTCCCTGAATCTTGGCTATCAGTCTTCTCGAATTGGTTATTGTAGATAGCGATAGGCGGCCTATACCGGGTTATACGCCGACCGGCTTGCAAAAAATGTACAGCTTACAGATGGAAGAAGCTCGTCAGGAAACCTGCGAAGCCCGTGATAATCAGGCCGTTCACGAAGTCGATGAAGAGCGAGCCGACCAGCGGCACAATCATGAATGCAACCGGGGCCGGACCGTAGATGTTCGTGATTGCCTGCATGTTTGCCATTGCGTTCGGGGTTGCGCCCATACCGAAACCGCAGAAACCGGACGAAATGACAGC
This sequence comes from Stomatobaculum sp., assembly GCF_057248925.1. Taxonomy (NCBI): domain Bacteria; kingdom Bacillati; phylum Bacillota; class Clostridia; order Lachnospirales; family Lachnospiraceae; genus Stomatobaculum; species Stomatobaculum sp. Next base: position 84,198 of record NZ_DBHIHF010000008.1, on the reverse strand, counting down.
CGCATCGTAGTCTTTGCCCATGATGTTGAAGACCACAAAGGATGCGTAGAACCACATGACGACGGTCTCAATCAGCAGAATGACAATCATCGGAACCGCGAGGTCCACGAGCTGCCAGAGCTTCAGGTTGCACATTGCGAGTGCAAGGAAGAGAGACAGGCAGACATTGCCGAGCGCATTCATCTCACCCATCGGCATCTTGACGCCGCGCGCCTCCTGGACGTTGCGGATGATGGCACCGACGATCATAGCGCCGATGTAAGCCGGCATCGTCAGAACCTTGCCGATGAAGAAGGAAACCACGGTTCCCGCGCCGACCGCAACGACAATGTAGAGCGCTGCGTTCAGGACATTGTTCTCATCGAGCGCTGCGGTGTCCGCAGAGACATCGACCGTTGTGGTCGGATGTGCTTCCTTCGCGCCGTCTGCATTCAGGCCCTTCGACTTTAAGCCGAACTTCTTGATTTTTGCGTAGGCAATCGGGCCGCCCATCATGCAGCCCGAAATCAGACCGTAGGTTGCGGCAGCGACTGCGACCGTGGTTGCGTTCGCGACGCCGAGATTCTCGAGGAAGGGTCCCCAGGAACCTGCGGTTCCGTGTCCGCCGACCAGCGGAATCGAACCCATCGCGAGACCGATGCGCGGGTCAAGGCCGAAGGCCTTTGCGCCGATCGCGCCGACCAGATCTTGAATCACGCACATCGCCGCGGAAATACCGAGGAACAGAATGACGCCGATACCGCCCTTTTTCAGCATACCAAAGGCCGCCATATATCCGACCGAGCAGAAGAATGCGGTCATGAAGACCTTCTGCAGGGTGACGTCCATGTCAAATTCCATGACGCCCGTGCCGCGGAGCACCGCGTGCACGATTGCGAAGACAAGTCCGCCGACAACCGGTGCCGGAATGCAGTAGCGACGGAGAAATTCAATCCGCGCGACCAATTCGCGGCCGATGAGCAGCATGACGACTGCTATCGCAAGCGCCTGATACATATCAAGCTTTACTGTTTGCATAGAAACCTCCTTTTCCCCCTGTCGGCACGGTGCCGGGTTCTTACCCGGTCCTCCCGACCCATGCCGATAACCGATATCTATATTATAAAATAGGGCTTCAAGAAGTTTCAAGAAGTTTCACAAATTCCGTTCGAATTTAACCGTTCTGTTCGGCGAGCTGCATAAGGCTTTCGATGAATTTCTTAATAGACGGCTTTCCGCCATAGTCTTTTTTACCACGAATCAGATCCATCTCCGCGCGCACTTCCTCAAAACGGAAGAGCGTGCTGCCGTAGCGCGTAAAACTCTCGTTCAAAAAATCCTCGAGTCCTAGATGCGCGAGGTTCGTCAAGCCGACCGCAATCGCACGGCGCATGCGCTGTTCCATACTCTTCGGATTGTTCGAGAGTTCGGAGCAGAGTTCCCGGATACTCTCTTGCTGCAATGACTTCTGCTCCCGCTTCACAAAGAGGCAGAGATTCAGGATGTCCGCACTTCCCTTCTCGCCCGCCATGCCGACGCTTGCGAGTATGTTGTTGATTTTCCGCCGGCTCTCCTCATCCGTGTCCTGCGGCGCTGCCGGCTGACCCGAAAACAGCACACGGCGCAGCGCCTCTATGGTTCTCTCGTTTTCGAGCTGCCGCACAACGGTGCCGATGACCGCGCGAAGCTCTACGATATTGATCGGCTTGTTCAAAAAGAAATCGATTCCCGCGTCATAGGCCTTTGCAATCATGTCCTTCTGCGTGACCTGGGACAGCATGATGCACTTGGCGCGGCAGCCCTTCTCGCGGAGACAGCGCACGAGTTCGGCGCCGTCTCTTCCTGGCATCAGAAAGTCAATCAGAATCAAATCCGGCTGCAGCGCCGCAATCTGCAACGCATCGCCGCCGTCGTCCTCGGAGCTGCCGACCACTTCTCCGAGTCCCTGATCCTCAATAAAATCGCGGAGGGTATCGATCACGCCGCCGTCATCCTCCGCGATATAAATCCTAAGTTCTCTCTCCATGAACAGCCCTCTCCTCTTCCGTATATGCAATTGCCTCTGCCGGAATTTTCACGGAGAAGCAGGTGTTGCCGGGCTCCGAGCGCACCGCTATGGTGCCGCCGAAATGTTCTTCCACCATATTTTTGACGCCGGCGAGTCCCACGCCGCGGTAGAGGTTGCCGGTCCGCTCGTCGAACTTGGTGGAATAGCCGAGGCGGAAAATTTTATCCAGTTTGCGCGGCAAGATTCCCGGGCCGTTGTCCGAGACCGCGAAGAGATAACAGCCGTCCGCCTGCCGCTCCGACACCGTAATCGTGCCGCGCCTGCGGTCGCCCTCAATGGCCTCAATCGCATTGCCGACCAGATTTTTTAACACAGTCATCAGCGCATAGTGTTCCCGCGTCAGAAAATCGTCGCGGCAGTCGTATATCAGCCGAATATCGAGCTGCTTCTCGCGAATCACCCCGTTTGAGGTCGCATCCAGAATTTCCATGAGCTCCCGAAAACGGATGTGATCCTCGTCATACTCATTTTCCGCTGTCTCCTCAAGTCCTCTGATGATGCGGAGATAGTCCTTCTTGATCTCGTGGACATCGCGGGCGATGTCGAGTGCGCGGCGCTGCATCTCTTCCGGCAGGGCCTGGGCGCGGAGCTCCTCCGAGAGGTGATAAGCATTGCCCATGACCCGCTCGATTTCCTCGGAATTTTTCCGCATCAGATAGAGTTCGCTCTTTAGGCCCGTGATCATCAGGAAGAGTCGCTGATAGCGGCTCTCCTGTTCGTGCCGGACCTGCAGCTCCCGGTACTGCCGGTCCATGACCAGCGCGAGAAGCACAAGCCCCGCGCGGAGCAGCGCAATCGGAAACAGCACAAACAGCGCCCGCTCCGCATTGACCGCCGTGCCGAGCAACAGTGCGCGGAGCAAAAGTTCGGCGACATTCGAGAGCAGGTCGCAAAAAAACACGGCTGTGACGACCCGCGGTAAGGTTGTGATGCGCTTATTCGGAATCTGCAGGCGGAATAAAATACCGTAGCAGACATAGAACAGTGCGCCCGGCAACTGCTGGTAAAGGCGGACGCTCGTGTAGCCGCGGCTGCCGACAGCCACCAGAACGCGGAACAAAAAAACAATGAGCGCCGTAAAACCGCAGACCGAGAGGCTGTGTATCTGCGCCCCCATGGTCATTAGGAGGACCGGCAACAGCACGACCGCAATCGAGATGCGGAAATCACTGCTGATCACATTAAAATAAAATTGAGAGAGCAGCGCGACCGTCGCGCCGATCAAGGCGCTGCGACGCACCGGATGAAATTCCAGCGGTCGTCTGAAAAGTCCCCTGTCCATCTGTCTCGTCTGTCTGACCACCCGGTTCTCCCGTTTTTCTCGCACGCTCTACACCTCTCTTTCCCGCATAGTATAGCATTTTATGCTATACTGGTCACACCAAAGCGAAATGCTTTGTCTATTTTTCGGGAGGCCTTCTATGACTTTACCTGCGATACTTCTTGCGCTGCGCCCGCTCCTCGCAGTCCTCGTTGTTCTGTTTCTGATTCCGTGGATTTTCCGGCGTCCGCTCGGCGAATTCACCGGCTTTCTCCGCGATTTGCGTTCCCTGCTCCGCGCAGCCGAGGAGAGCAAAAAACTGGGTCCCACCGAGCGCTCGGTTCCGGACATGACCAAACTTTTTTTGCCGACCATCAACCGCGATTTCCCGGCATTCAACTGGCCGGAAGAACGGATTGCGATTGAAAAGCGCCTGATTTCGGTGCTCGCGGCGCGGCAGGCACTCGACTTAAGCAAGCTCTCCGCGCCCTCCGAGAGTCTTCGGGAGCGCGTCCGCCTCGCCATCGAGGATGACCGTATGAATGAGTTGACACGCAGCTTTTCCGACATTGTGATTCACAAGACCGCGATTGCGGACTATAAGAATCTGCCGACCCTGACGGAAATCCGCATTGTAAGCTCCGTCGGCTTTCTCGCTTCCCTGTCGGGCGAGGCCGTCAAAAAAAGCGAAGGCAAGGCGCGCGCCGCTGCGCTCGCTGCCCCGCACCGGGTGGAGACCAGCGTCACTTCGGTCCTCGTCCACGCCCAGAGTGTCAATGTGAAAAGCGGCTATCAAAAGATTGTCGGCATCTCCTGCCCGCACTGCGGTGCCCCGCTGCAGCGCGCCGACGCCCGCATCTGCCCCTTCTGTAAGAGTGCTCTCGTGCAGACCGACAGTATGGTCTGGTCGCTCGAAGAAATCGAATTTCAGACGCTCATCTGAGCTTGGCACCTCCCCGGGCCGTACACGCATACCGAGGCATCTCCTGTTTGCAAAAAAGCCCCCGCGGTGGCCGTTTTCACGGATCCCGCAGGGGCTTTCTTCTGTTCTTTTTCGATTGCACGGCGCTTCTCTGTCTGCTTTTCGACGCAAGCGCCGCGCTTCTCTTCCCGGTTTACTGTCTCTGAATGATCGCGAGGACTTCCTCGGCCGTCTTGCCGCTCTCCTCAATGGCCTTCATGATGACCTGCTGTGCTTCGCTCTTCTCTTCCTTCTTCAGCTCCTTGATCTCAGCCTTCTTGGCCTTGACCGCCTCCTGAAGTTCCGTGAGCTCCGCATTTGCCTTCTGCAGTCTCTCGGCGACACTGAGTGTCGGCTTGTTCTTTGCGCCCTTTGTGCGTGCCATTTTGTTTCCTCCTCCAAATCCTTTTCTCTTATTTATTCTCGAGTTTTGCCTGCGTTTTTTCATCAAAACGCACCCGATCCACAACCGCTCTCTGGTGCGTTCCCTCGCCGATCAGCCCGCACTCGTCGTGCGCCTCGACATGGAAGGTGAGAATTTTACCGTTCGCGCTGACTTCCAGAAGCTCTGCGTCAAAGGTCACTTTCATGCCCTTCGGCGTCGCAGCGACATGGCTCACATCCACCTTGACACCGACCGTCGTCTTGCCCTCGCCGAGCAGTTCCTCGACCGAAGCTGCCGATGTGTATTCCATATTCGCAATCATCATCGGTGTCGCGAGCACATGGACCGTGCCGCTGCCGACATGAATGGCGAGATCCTTTTCCTCAACCGTGATTTCCTGATGTCCTTTGATTCCCGGGTTCAGCATTCTCTCTCCTCTTTTCTATTCCAAACACCCTGTTTTATACAAGCAATTCCTTATAAAGAGTTATAGCAAACTCTCTTTTTCTGTGCAAGTATTGTTTTTCAAAAAGTTATATTTATTCGAGCAATAAAATTCCCTTGCCCTGCAAAACAGCGATATTTTGAATGTCATTGTCAGCACAGTAAAGCGCGCGAAGCTTTGAGAGCGCCGTGAGCGGAGAAATATCTTCTATGCGGTTTCCGACGATATCCAGCACCTCGACATTCGGGATTGCGTTTACAAACGTGAGATCGGTGAGTCCGCAGTGATTCAGGCGGAGTTCGCGGAGCGCCGTGCAGTGCGAGAGAACCGAAAGCGCCGCAGAGTCTTTGGTTTCGCTCCCGTAACCGCCGATTTGAAGGCCTCCCTGAAATCCGATGACGGTGAGCCGCGTAAGCGCCGTATTTTCGCCGTCGGGCGCCGGATCGATTCGGAGTGCGTCGGTACTCAAATTTTCCACAATATTATTTCCGATTACCGTGATGTCCGTGACCTGCGGAAACGCCCCCAGCGGCAGCGGGCCGTCTTCGCCGACGATGGTCAGTTTCCGAAGGGCGGGCAGGGCGGATAGGCTCTCGATATGCACCGGCTTTTCGTCGACTCTATCGAAATTCAGATACAGCTCTTCCAGCTGATCGAGGCCTGCGAGTGCCGTAAAATCCGCGCTGTCGCCGAATCGATTCATGAAGAGCGTCAGCTTTTTTAAGCTCTTGCAAGCCGCAAACTGTGCGAAATCCTCTTCATCGGCTTCGAGTTCTTCCAGTGCAGTCAGACCGCTCAGGTCAGGCAGTGTCCCCTTCAACGACCAATCGGCGTTCGCGACGCGGAGTTTTCGAAGTCCCGTCAATGCGCTGAGCGCGTTCAAATCCGTGAGCTCCATGTTATCGCCGATGTCCAGTGAACGGAGACCTGTGAGTGCGCGAAGCGGCTCCAGACTGCGCAGTTCCCTGCCGTTCGAAATACGGAGCTCTTGCAAATTGCCAAGCGGCTCCAGCACATTGAGACTCTTCATCTCATAGGCATTTTCGAGCGTCAGACTCTCAAGCTGCGTGAGACTCGAGAGAAAGCGGAAATCCTTGATGCCGTCGCCCTGCGCCGAGGCTCCGAGCTCCATTTTCTTCACACCGCTCAGCTCGAGCAGATCTTCGTTTCCGTCGGCAGAGAGCTCGGTTCCGAGGGTTTCCAGCTGTCCGAGCGCCTTTAACCCCGACAGCGAGACCTTATCCCCGCGGTAACCGACATACAAAGTCTTCAGCGCGGGAAACCGTTTGACCAGGATATCGACATCGTCCGCATCGTAGAGCATGACACCGCCGAGTTCCTCAATGGCCGCAGGATCCGCGACCAGTTTTGCGAGCCCCGCGGGACCGGTGGAATAACCACTGTTATTCTGCAGGTAGAGTACCTTCAGCTTTTTTAAATTGCCGAGCGTATCGGCGTACTGCTCCGACGAAAAAGAGAGGGTGATATCATCCGTCAACACCCGGAGTTCCTCGAGGTTTGAAAAGACCTGCAGTGCGGTTCCGTCGATTTCAATATTGTTATCGTGTACCAGCGGGACCCTCGTTTCGCTCGCATCGTCGAGTGTTACCTTTGCCCACAGGATGTCACTGTTCGATCTGTCAAACGCAAGCGCCCGGACGCGCCGATAGTCCTCCTCAGTAAACGCGGCGGCGTCCTTCCCCAATGCCTCCGACAGCACTGTGCCGAGCACCGGGTCTGTCAAAGTCGTCGCATACTTTGCCGCTGCCTTGGTCTCTTTCTTTCGGAACAGTCGGTCGAGAAGCGGCAGAAAGATCATGAATACACAGAGGAGCACCGTGAGCGCTGCGCAGAAGAAAAGCAGCGCGCCGGGCTTTTCCTTCGGTTTCGGCGCCCCCCCGAGATTCACATTGATCTGTACTGCCTTGTCTTTTTCTTCGACATAGAGCGCAGTCCCGCAAGACGGACAACTGACCTTGCCGCTCTGTTTCACCAGGATGCTGTTCCCGCAGTTCGGGCAGCGAATTTTTGTCGGATTCATTTTCTTCTCCTTGTAATCATTCTGACACCACCAAATCCCTGCCGCGCAGGACCGCAATGTTTTGGATCGCATTGTCCGCGCAGAGAAGCAGGCGAAGCTTCGGGAGGTCGGTGAGCGGCGAGACATCTTCAATCCGGTTGCCGCTCACATCCAGAATCTCCAAATTCGGAAGACCGCTCGCAAACGCGAGATCCGTGAGCCCGCAGTGATTCAGCCGGAGTTCCCGGAGAGCCTTGCAGTGCGAGAGCTGCATAAGCGCCGCTGTGTCCCGCACCGTGCTGTTATAGCCGCCGAGCTGTACCCCGCCTTCGTATCCGAAAATCCGGAGGCTCTCGAGCGCGGTATTGTCGCTGTCAAGTTCCGAGGTAAGCCGGAGTGCCGCTGTTCCGGTACTGTTCATGATGACCGTGATAGCGGTCGCATGCGGAAACGCCCGGAGAGACAGTGGCCCCGTTCTGCCGGTGATTGTCACGGTTTTTAGATTCGGCAGGACAGCGAGACTGTCGATGTTCGTAAGCTCACTCGCCACGATGCCGCAATCAATCCGTAGCTCTTCCAGATTACTAAGCCCCGCGAGCAGCGAAAAGTCATTGCTGTCATCTGCCCCCTCGGCCTCGATCGTGAGCTTCTTAAGACCGGTACAGCCTGCAAACTGCGGGATCATATCGGCCTCGGCCGTGAGTTCTTCGAGTGCGGGAAGTGTGCTCAAATCCGGCAGCGTCGCGGCGAAGTGTCCGACCGAATCGGCGACATGAAGACTTTGCAACTTGGTGAGCGAGGACAGGGCGCTCAGGTCTTCGATGCCGTAACAGTTTTCGAACTCCAGTGCACGGAGCTCCGTGAGCGCGCGAAGCGGCTCAATGCTCCGGAGCGCACTACCACCGTAGATCCTTAACTCTTTCAGGTTCGTGAGCGGTGTTATCATATTGAGATTCTTCATTTCATCGGCACCGGCTAAGCTCAGGCTGTCGAGCTGGGTGAGACTCGACAGAAACTGCAAATCCTTGACATAGCCGTCGGATGTTTGCACTCTGAGCTGCATTCGTTTGACCTGACTGAGTTCCGGCAGATCTTCGTTGCTCTTGGTATCCAGATCGGTGCCGAGTTCTTCGAGCTTCGAGAGGTTCCTAAGACCGGACAGCGGAATATCCGCCTCGCGCCGGTCAATGAACAACGTCTTCAGATTGGGGAAGCGCTTTGCCAGTTCGTCGACATCCGCCGCTTCGGTGAGCGCGACACCGCCGAGTTCTTCGATTGCCCCGGGGTCTGCAACCAGCTCCGCGAGTCTGTCCGGCCTCTTTTGATAGCCGCCGTTGTTCGGGAGATATAGGATCTTTAATTTCTTCAAGTTGCCGAGATTCGGGGTGTATTCCGTCGAATCAAAAGAGATGCGGACATCATCTCCCGTATTCCCGCTCGCGGCGCGGAGCGCTTCGAGGTTCGGGAACACCTGAAAAGCCGTGCCGTCGAGTTCTACGGTGTCTGTGTCGTGGTAAATCGGGACGCGCTTTTTGCTGTCATCCGTGAAACTCACATCCAGGTAGAGCAGCGTCCAGCTTTTCATCTGAAACGAAATCTCTTTGACGCTTGCATAGTCATCCGCGGTCCAGGCGGAGGGTTCCTTTTCAAAGGCATCCGTGAAAGCCCTGACCAGAACCGGATCCGTCAGCGTTGTCGCATAGTGCGCCACCTCTTTGGGCTCTGCCTTCCGGGTTCTCCGGGTCAGCATCGGCAAAAAAATGAAGAAGATACTCGCAACCGCGCAGAGAACCATCGATATGACAAAGAGTTCCGGTGACATTCGCCTGCCGTAATTCACCTGACCGGTCACATTAATCTGCACCGACTTTTCTTGTTCTTCGACATAGAGCACAGATCCGCAGGCGCTGCATTGCGTCTTGCCGCTATGCTTCACCAATATGCTGTTCCCGCAGTGCGGGCAGCGAATTTTTGTCGGATTCATTCTCCCTCCTCATCTCGATTTATTCGACCAGAACAATGCCTCTGTCTTTTAAGAGCCCGATATTTCGGATTACATTGTCCGTATAGCAGAGATAGCAAAGTTTCGGCAGCGCCGTCAGCGGCGCGATGTCTTCGACCCGGTTGTCACTGATATTCAGCAGCTCGAGATTCGGAAATGCCTCCGTAAAGGCGAGCGAATCGATGCCGCAGCCGCCGAGGCAGAGCTCCCGGAGTGCCGTACTGCGATAGCCCTCAAAGCGCACCGCGCCGAAGGCAAAGACAGAGAGTCTCTCGAGGGCGGGGGCATCCTCTCCGGTTGCTGCCAGAATGCGAAGTTCGGAAGACCCGCCGCCCCCTGCCCCCTCCTCGCCGAGCACGGTGAGCTCCGTGACCGCCGGAAAGGCATGCAGCGGAACCGTTCCCTCTTTGCAGCAGAAGGTAACTTTTCGAAGCTTCGGCAGTTCCCGGAGTGCATAGAGCGTTTCCGTATTCTGCGCAGCGCTCTCGACATTCAGGTCAAGTTCCTCGAGTTCCGAAAGGCGCGAAAGTCCCGAAAAATCCGTTTTGCTGTCAAAGTGACTGAGAAAGAGTTTGAGTTTTTTCAGTTTTCGGCAGCGGGCAAGCTGCGGGAGCGTCTCCGCACCGCACTCCAGTTCTTCGAGCGCCGGGAGCAGGGTCACATCCGGTATGAAACACCCTGCCTGCCAGCCGTCGGAGATTCTGAGCCTTTTGAGGCGCGGAAGCTCATATAGCGCGGCACTGTCTGCAATGTTAAAACTGTCCCCAAGATCCAGCGTTTCAAGCACCGTGAGTTCCCGGAGCGGCTCTATGCTCGTGAGCTGTGTCGCGCCCGATAGGCGGAGTTCCCGCAACTTTGTCAAGGGCTTGATATCGTTCAGATTCCGGAGCGCAACGGCGTCGCGGATTGTGAGACTCTGAAGCTCAGTGAGCCCCGACAAAAAACGGAAATCTTTGATGTTGTCATTTCCCTCGGAGGCGATGAGTTCCATTTCCCGCACCCCTGTGAGTGTGAGTAAGTCCTCGTTGCCCGCGCACCGCAGCGGGGTATAGAGCGCTCTGAGCGCCTTTAAGCCCTGTAATCCGGACAACGTAACCCCTGACTCCCGCTTTACAATTCGCAACCTTTTTAAGTGCGGGAACTTTTGCACAAGCTTTTCGACATCCGCCGTCGCGTAGAGCGTAACCCCGCCCAGTTCTTCCATTGCGTCGGGATTTGCGACCAGATATGCGAGCCCCGCCGGACTTCCGGGATACTTCCCGCGATCCGGCAGAGAAAGACAGCGGAGCTGCTTCAGATTGGCGAGCGTATTTGCGTACTCCTGCGAGGAAAACGTGACCTGAAGCAACGAGCGCTGCCCCGACATATCGAGTGCTTCGAGATTCGGGAAAGCCTGAAACGAGTTCCCGTCGACCGTAATCCCCTCGCCCCCGCTGACAATAGAAACCTGCTTCTCACTGCCGTCTCCGAGCGTAACCTCCATTCGGAGCAGGGAAAAGTCGATGGTCTGAAAGCGGATGCGCCGCACCTTCCGATAATCCTCTGCTGTCAGCGCAGCCGGATCTTTCCGGAATACTTCCGCGAACGCTCTCCGCAAGACCGGGTCCGTCACCGTATCGGCATACTTCGGAATATACTTCCAGGAAGCCGGCAGCGTCACGGTGATCGCGCCTTTTTTCCGGGCCGCAGTCGCTTTCTTTGCAGAGACAGATCCGCAACCGCCAAGCAAAACGCCGCTCAAAAGAAGCGGCGTACCGAAAAGAAAAAATCTTCGAACTCTGTGCGTAAGCCCACCCGGATTCATTTTTTTTGCTCTCCGTTTACGGTAAAACTCTCCAGAAATCGCATTCCTGTGAGTTCCGGCAGTCCAGTGACCTCTTCCGCACGAATCTCCGCATTCTTTAAATACGGCACACTTCCGAGTGCCGTGAAATCCGTGATTCGATTATTTTCCAGGGTCACCGAGACCAGGGATTTCATGCCGGAGAGCGGCGATATATCCTGCACGCCGGTATTCTTTAGCGAGAGACTCTGTAAACCCTGCAGACTTTTGACAAAGCTTAGGTCCGTAAGCTGCGGCGCATCCTGAATCGTAATGCTCTCCAGATAAGGGAAGCGGGACAGGCTGCTGAAATCGGAAATCGCCGCCGCATCTTCGATGGTCAGGTGCTTCAGTCCCGTGATATCACTGAGTTCCGCGAGACTCGACGCGCCGGAGAGCGTATAGTCCTCAAATACCCGGCTCGCCGTCGTCTCTGCCTGCGAACTGTGTCTGCCCGCCTCGTTCGAGGCAGCGGTGTTGATGCCGAGCAGGATGAGGGGTATCAGAACGATGCTGACCGTCGCTACGCCGATTATGATTTTTTGCGACACAGAGAGCTCCACTTCTCGATTCTGATTGTTCTGCCCTCCGTTGTAAAAGTTGACCGTGACATCCGGTCCCGAGAGGTCGATGCGGAGCGCTGTTCCGCAGTAAGGGCACTTTGCCTTGTCCTGTCCTTCCTCCCAGTCCAGCGCCGCGCCGCAGTGGGGACAGGTTAAACTTGTGATTTTCATTCCGAGCCGCACACTCCTATTCATCTGCCTGGTTATTTTTCTTTTTTAGCCTAAATTTTATTATACACTTTCTTTTATTGTTTGGAAATAGATACAAACGCTTTCGATATTTGCGGTTGACTAACCTCTGATTCCGGTGGTAAATTGGACAGGCTTTAGCAGGGAGTAGGGAGCGCCGGTACGGCGTTTCAAGTCAACAAAATGGCTTCGGCCTGGCTTGGATTAAATCGCGAGACTGGGAGGCACGCTTGTCGTGCACCGGTCTCTTTTTTTGTCCCTGTTTATCACTGCCATCGGAGGTGCTCTGTGACCATACAGCCGTCTTTTATTCTGAACAGCATTCTGCTCGGCGTCGGACTCGCAATGGATGCCGTCTCGGTTTCCGTCGCCAACGGGCTCGAAGATCCCGGCATGTCCCGCAAGAAGAGCTTTGGCATTGCCGGAACCTTTGCCTTTTTTCAGTGGCTCATGCCGATGCTCGGCTGGTTCTTTGTGACCTTTCTGCTCTCGCTGTTTCGCGTGATTGATCCCTTTCTGCCCTTTGTCTCCCTTGCGCTCCTCCTCTACATCGGCGGAAAGCTCGCGCTCGAGGGCATTCGCGGCAACTCGGAGGAGACGCCGGACAGCGGCATCGGCCTGAAGGCACTGCTCCTCCAGGGCATCGCGACCTCGATCGATGCCCTCTCGGTCGGCTTTACCCTCGCCTCCTACCGCGCTGCGGAGGCGCTGCTCTCCTCTGTCTTAATTGCCCTTACCACTTTTATCCTCTGTCTCGGCGCGCTCCACGCCGGAAAACAGGCCGGTGCGGTCTTAAATCGTCAGGCCAAGGTAATCGGCGGTCTCATTTTAATCATCATCGGCGCGCGCATTTTTATCACCGGCTGAACACCGAAGTGCCGCTTCACACAACGCAAAAAGGAACCGGAAGGCTTTCGCCTCCCGGTTCCTTTTTCTGTCGGTGCGGTGCTCTTGTCCCGCATCCGCCCTGTCCCGATTAATAGTTCTCTGCAAGAATCTCGAAGAATGCCTGCGGGTGCTGGCAGGTCGGACATACCTGCGGTGCCGAAGTGCCGACCACAACATGACCGCAGTTCCGGCAAACCCAGACCTTGACTTCGCTCTTCTTGAAGACTTCCTGCATCTCAACGTTCTTTAAGAGCTTTCTGTATCTCTCCTCGTGGCGCTTCTCGATTGCAGCGACCATGCGGAACTTTGCTGCGAGCTCCTTAAAGCCCTCCTTCTCCGCCGTCTCCGCGAAGCCGACATACATGTCGTTCCACTCGTAGCTCTCGCCCTCTGCCGCATGGAGGAGGTTTGTCGCCGTATCCGCAATGCCGTTCAGTTCCTTGAGCCACATCTTTGCATGCGCATTCTCGTTGGTTGCGGTCTCCTCAAAGAGCGCGCCGATCTGCTGAAAACCTTCTTTCTGCGCCGTGGAAGCGAAGAACAGATACTTGGTTCTCGCCATCGACTCGCCGGCATAAGCCTTCTGCAGGTTCTTCTCGGTCTCGGTGCCTGCGTACTTCGTGCTCACTTCGCTGCCGCTCGTGATCTTCTTATCGTCTGCCATGATATCCTCCTCTAATTATTGTAAATTCTTCAACAATTCCTACATCACTTACTATACCACAGCTTTTTAAACTTGCAAGCAGAATATCAGGAATCATTCCTAATTTATATTCTAGGCAACTAACTCATCTCGCGGAAGCTTTTCCGCTTTCTTTTTCTTCTATCCTATGACTGCCCCTATGTTTCGCCGAACGGCGCCTCTCTGCGAAGCATCTCCGCAGCTTCACTTCCTCTCGCTTTCATCGAAGACCCGCGCCTCCCGGCTCTCGCGCTCTTTGAAGCGCTTGCGGCAAGCTTTCAAACACGCATCACGCCGCTTTATCACCGTAGCGCCTCTGCGCCACCCGATTCCGCTGTCTCTCCGAACACCGCCTTACTCCGCTGCGCTACACGCCGAAGGGCAGCGAAAAAGGCGGCGGACACTGGGTCCGCCGCCTCTCATCGAGGGTAGGTAAAATATGTGAATCCGGTACTCCGGGTTCTGCGCTTTTCTTATGCTTCCTTGCCGAAGAAGAGCTCGATGTCGTCCTCGACGGAGCCGATGCCGGCAATGCCGAAGTTGTTGACCAGAACGTTTGCGACATTCGGGGAGAGGAAGGCCGGCAGTGTCGGTCCGAGGTGGATATTCTTCACGCCGAGATAGAGGAGCGCAAGGAGCACGATGACTGCCTTCTGCTCGTACCAAGCGATGTTGTAAGCAAGCGGAAGCTTGTTCACATCGTCAAGTCCGAAGATCTCCTTCAGCTTGAGCGCAATAACCGCCAGAGAATAGGAGTCGTTGCACTGACCTGCGTCGAGCACGCGCGGAATGCCGTTGATGTCGCCGAGATCCAGCTTGTTGTACTTATACTTCGCGCAGCCCGCGGTCAGAATCACAGCGCCCTTCGGCAGTGCCTTTGCGAACTCCGTGTAGTAGTCGCGACTCTTTGCTCTGCCGTCGCAACCTGCCATGACGACGAACTTCGTGATGGCACCGCTCTTCACCGCATCGACCACCTTATCGGCGAGTGCGAAGACCTGTGCGTGTGCGAAACCGCCGACAATCTTACCGGTCTCAATCTCGGTCGGCGGCGGGCACTGCTTTGCCTGCTCGATGATCGGGCTGAAATCCTTAACCTGACCGTAGGGCGCATCGATGTGCTTTAAGCCCGGGAAGCCGACGCAACCCGTGGTCCAGACTCTGTCCTTATAGCTGTCCTTCGGCGGAACCAGGCAGTTCGTGGTCATAAGAATCGGGCCGTTGAACGTCTCGAACTCTTCCTTCTGCTTCCACCAAGCGTTGCCGTAGTTGCCCGCAAAGTTCGGATACTTCTTGAAGAACGGATAGTAGTGTGCCGGGAGCATCTCGGAGTGCGTGTAGACATCGACACCGGTGTCCTGGGTCTGGTCAAGCAGCATCTCGAGATCCTTCAGGTCGTGACCCGAAATCAGGATGCCCGGATTCTTGCGGACACCGATGTTGACCTCGGTGATCTCCGGGTTGCCGTAAGCGCCGGTGTTTGCACCGTCGAGGAGCGCCATACCCTCGACACCGTACTTACCGGTCTCCAGGGTCAGCGCGACGAGATCGTCGACCGTGAGGCTGTCGTCCAGTGTCTTTGCGAGTGCTTCCTGCAGGAAACGATCCACCTCTTCGTTCTCGCGAAGCAGAGCATTGGCATGCTTCGTGTAAGCCGACAGACCTTTGAGTCCGTAGGTGATGAGCTCGCGAAGGGATCTCACATCCTCGTTCTCGGTTGCGAGAACACCGACTTCCGCCGCTCTCTCCGGATAAGCGCTCTCCGGAATCTCCTCGGTCGCAGCGAGCGGAAGCTTCGAAGCATCGGAAAGCTCCTTGCGGAGTGCGTCGCGACATGCGAGCGTATCCGTGATGCGCTTCTCAATCGCCTTGCGATCGAAGTTTGCGTTCGTAATCGTAATGAAGAGGTTCATCGATACGAGGTGATTGACCTCGGCCGCAACCGGCTTGCCCTCTGCTCTGAGAGCGGTCGTGACTGCCGAGAGACCCTTGGTCACATAAATCAGAAGATCCTGCGCTCTCGCGACATCAAACTTCTTGCCGCAGACACCCTGTACGGTGCAACCCTTGTTGCCCGCAGTCTCCTGACACTGATAACAAAACATTTTAGCGTCCATTGATATCCTCCTGTCGTTCTCAGGGCGTCCGCCCTGTTGTTTGCTCTTACTGACAGGATTTATGGTATCACGCCGAAACGCTTTCATCCGTTGCTATGGCAACGGCTTTTCGCTTTGCTTTGTTCTTTTTCGCATACGCAACAGAAGAAACAGCAATACCGGAACGCAAAGCAGGGAGGCGAGATTCACGAGAGCCGTCGCCGTTTCGCCGTCAAAGCCGGGCGGCAGGGTCCCCGAAAAGTTGTTGACAAAATGCACGAGATACGGCCAGATGATGTTTCGCGTCTTCGCATAGAGGTAGCCGAGCACCAGACCGATCAGGAAGGTGTAGACCCCCTGCACAAAAATGCCGTGCCAGATACCAAAGAGCAATGCCGAGATAAAAATCGCGGCGCCCTCTTTCCCGGTATCTCGCTCTACGAGATGAAAGACAAGGCCGCGGAACAAAAGCTCTTCGACCATCGGGCCGATAATCGAGACCTCGAGGAGCATCCAGATATAATCGCCGTTCTCGAAGGCGCCCATCTCCGTGTTAAAGGTCTCATAACTCGCCTGCAGTGCCGGAATCGATTTCTGGATGAGCTCCGCGAAGTTCAGCCAGAGCAGCGAGACCCCGCCGACGCCGAGACCGATGAGCAACATTTGCAGGGCCCCGCTGACCGGGTGCAGTTTGAGCGTCGCCGGTCTCTCCTCGTAGTTCCGCTTGACGAATTTCAGAAGTCCGCTGTAAACAAGGCAAAGCATAAGCGCCGAGCAGACATAGCCGAGGTTCTGATTGGCGTCGAGATAATCCCACGAGACGCCGAGAAACGCGAGCCCGCCCTCGGCGAGGAGGGCGAGAATCGCATCGATATAACTGTAACTGTAAATTAAGCTTGCCACCAGCAGAATGCGGAGACCGCTCTCTGCTCTCTCTTTTGAATTCAATGTTCCATCACCTCGCCGACGCCGTTCAGAATGTAGTTCGGTCGATACGGATACTGCTCACACTCCTCTCGCGTCGTGACCCCGGAGAGCACCAGTACCGTCGTGAGTCCGGTCTCAATTCCGGCAATCACATCAGTGTCCATGCGGTCACCGATCATGACCGCGTTTTCCGAGTGGACGCCGAGCAGACGGAGCCCTGTCCGCATCATCAGGGGATTCGGCTTGCCCACAAAATAGGCCTGCTTGCCGGTCGCGAGCTCAATCGGCGCAATCAGCGCGCGGCAGGCGGGCGCAATGCCGCTCTCGGTCGGTCCGGTCAGGTCATAGTTCGTGCCGATCAGCTTGGCGCCCGCGTTGACAAGACGTATCGCCTTGGTGATCTGATCCAGATTATAGGAAGAGGACTCACCGACCACCACATAGTCCGGGTTCACATCGTTATAGGTGATGCCCTTGTCATAGAGCGCATTCAAGACGCCGTGCTCGCCGACCACATAGGCGGAGCAGCCGGGCGCCTGCCTGTTTAAGAAATGCGCAGTCGCAAGCGCACTTGTGTAAAAATGCGACTCGTCGACCTCGAGTCCCATGCGTTCCAGTTTCTGCTGCAGCTCCTTCGGCGTGTACTGGCTCGAATTCGTGAGGAACAAAAAATGCTTGTCCTCACGGAGCATCCACTCCACAAATTCCCGCACGCCCGGCAGAATCCGGTTGCCGTGGTAAATCACGCCGTCCATGTCGCAGATAAATCCCTCTTTATCCCGCAATGTTGCCTCCATATAACTCCTTTCCATATAACAATACCCGCGCACCTTGCATGCGCGGGTATCTCCTCGCTCAGACGTCCTGTTTCTTGCCCCAGTGCGCCTGCATCTTGTGAAAACTGTCCTCGCTGATCACATGCTCGACCAAGCAGGCCTCCTCTTCGGCGACCTCCGGCGCAATGCCGATGGACTCGAAGAGTTGGCGGAAGAACTCATGCTTCTCGAATGTCTGCGCCGCCGCCTGCTCCCCTGCCTCAGTGAGCTGAATGCGCCAATCCTCGCGGTGAATGTAGCCCTCCTCCTCGAGTTTTTTCAGCGCGACCGAGACACTCGGCTTTGAAAAGTTCATGAGCTCTGCGATGTCAGTGGGGCGGCAGGCGCCCTTCTCCCGGATGATGCGGAGTATGCTCTCCAGATAGTCTTCGCTCGATTTGCCAAGCTCGTGCCTCTCCTGTTTCATGCAACCTCCTCTTTCTGATTTCAAAAAACCGAAGCCGTGAGACCGGCTCCGGTTCTGTTTCCATTGACTAACAAAATAGCACAGCGCGCCGCGCGCGTCAAGTCACCTCAGTCCTCCCGCTCCTGCTTGTCATAGATGCTGAGCGGATGCGCCTCCCTGCGGAACACCCGGGCCGCAAGCCACGGTAACCCCTCCTCTTCAAAGAAAGCACGCATGCAGCGCACGGTCGCATCGAAATCCCAGGCGATGAAATCGAGATAGCCGCAGAAGATGCCGGTTGCGCCGCCGATGAAACTGCAGCACGCCGCGCCCTCGGGCGTCTCCATATGCGCCTTTGCCTTATCCCGGAGCGTCAGGATTTCCTCCGAGCGCTTTTCTCCGCGGAACCCGGCGAGCGGGTAGATGAAGAAGCCGGCCACCGCACCGTCTGCCTGCAGCTCATTGACCATGCGGTCCTCCCCCTGCAGGTACTCGCTGACCAGAGTCGGGCAGAGACTGAAACCGGAAATGGTGTCGAGCCGGTAGTCGGCATTCGGGTCCTCGCTCGGATCTAAGCTGTAAAAGGTGTAATTTTCCGCAATGACCTCCTCCGCCGTGATATCGAGTTTGGCACCGCGCCGCTCGAGTTCTTCCGGAAGTTCGGAGAGCAGGCAGGGCTTACCCGCCGCGGGCGCCTTCAGCACATCAAAGCTGCGGATGTAGCGCATATTGACGAGTTCGCCGAGCAGCTGATCCGTGAGCGTCGTTAAGAGCCACCAGACTCTTCCCTCATCTTCCGTAAGAAGGGGGAGCAGCTTCTCGCAGTAGAGCTTGACCCCGTAGCGGTCGTCCTTTCCCGCCTCAATCCAAACCTGTATGTCCTCGCCGCGAATGGGTCCCTCGCCCGCATCGAGCGCGAGACCGCTCATGCGCTGCCGTCCGACCAGGATATTCCAGTGTTCCGTCACCGCCTCGGGCACATGGCGCTGAAAATAGCAGTCCTCGAGGAGCACTTCGATGCTGCCCTCAGGGGTCAGGATGAGTTCATATTTTTCGCCGTTAAAGCCGAGTTCAAAGGCCTGATTCTCAAGGGCCTCGCGCAGGATGTCACCGCATTTCTCAATCAGCTCATCGCCGCGCACATGTTCCGTGTCCTCATCCATGATGCGTCGAAGCTCCGCCTCTTCCGCGGCAAAGCGCTTCCACACGCTTTCCGTTCTCTCGCGAAAGTTTTCGGCAAAGCGCGGCAGCGAGATGCGGCGCTCGCAGTCGTCAATGAAATTCTGTGTGTCCTCATCGCCGGGAAGTGCGGCAAGCGCCTCGCGGAAGTGATGTAACGCCCGTCCCTCCTGATCCAGATAGTAATAGGCGTAGCCCAGGCGGAAATTCCAGCGGTGATCGCCTTCAAAATAGGCTTCGTGGCGCTTTAAGAGCGCAACCGCCTTCCGAAACAGCCTGCGATCCGTTGCCTCCGCCACGTTGTTATAAGCGCGCGCAAGCTCGCTGTCGAGTTCCGGCGTTCTCTCCTCCTCCGGAAGCGCCTCAATCGCATCGACTATTTTTTGGTGCTCCTCGTTCTCAAACCACTGCGCACACTGCTGTAACAGATCCATGCTCTTCTCCTTTTCTCAGACAAGTTTGAAATCACAGAGCGCTTCCTGCGCCGTGACCCGTCTTAACTCCTCCCGGACTTCTGTCAGCGCAAAGCCGAGCAGATTATCTCCCTTCCACTTGAGCGGATTTTCCGCTGCCTCCTCACACTCCGCAAGGCCTATGCCCCAGACGCGGTCGTAGGGGCTGGCCTCGACCAATACCTTATCTCCGGTCGAGAGCAGAAAGTCGCGGAGCTCCGGGTTCTGACTGAATTTGAGCCAGTTCCCGTTCAGTACGATGGCGTAGCGAAAGCGCTGCCAGACCGCCTCCTCAAAGCCTCTCACCTCTCTGCCGAGCGCCTTGATGCGCTTCGGATCTCTTGCGGAGAGTATCTCTGCCCTGTGTTCGGCATCGCCAAAGAGCTCGGCTTTCTTCGCCATCATATACTGTTCGGCGGAGATAAAGCGCTCGCCTTCGCCGTAAAACTCCGCCTTCCACCACTGGCTGAACGCGCTCTTCGTCACGCTTCCGTCCTTCGCGGGCTGATGTCCCCAAAAGAAGCAGTACTTTTGCTTTTTCCCGGCAAGCTTCTGTTTTCCGAGCTGCGCCCGCGTGTACTTAGGCGCGCCGTCCGGGTTTCGAGTCGCGAGGCAAAAGTCCCCCCGCTCAAGGTACACTGCCCTATCCTCATCGTCCCACCAGCCGGCCCAGGTGAAGGGCTCCGGGAAGCGCGCACGGTATGCTTCCCGCTCCTTTTCTCCGAGCGCCTCAAACCATGCTACAAAGCGGTCCAGGTAATCTTCGCCGCTGCCCATGCGAAAGCCGAGACTGTAGCGCTCATATTCGGGATAGGCGAGCCACGGCGGCGGCAAAAAACCTTGCACTTGTAAGTTCATCCGCGTCCTTTCATTTTCCTACTTTTACTTCCTTCTTTAATCCCACCAGAAATACCAGATTCTAGAGCGCTTAAGGCTGTCCGCCAGCGCGCCGAGCGGGTGGACGCCCTGATCGATATCCGGGCAGAAGCCGTAGTGTTCGATTGCAAGCTCCAAAGCCCTGTTCTCCGGCACCGGTGCCGGAAGGAAGAACTCTAGCTCGTCGTGCGACATGGTACTCGGCCAAGCGCCGTACTGCTCCGCCCAGTACTTCGTGACCGCCATGAGCTCCTCTGTGCCCGGGCAATCGTTCCAGCCGCCGAAGGGCAGATAGGCAAAGACCTCAAAGGCATGTTTCACCGGAATCTTTGCGAGTATTACCGGCGCAGTCTCCTCGCTCCGATAGTCCCGGTAAGCGGCAAAGCAGTCGATTTCCTCGCCGCCCTCTACCGCACCGACAATTTCACTGTTCCAGTCGATCTCATCGTCCTCGGCCTCTTCCTTCCGATCGGCAAGGTAGCCCTTTAGGATTTCCCGTCCGTCCGGAAGTTCGCGCGAGAGCTGCTCTCTCCGGTACGCCGCCACCTTCGTTGCGTCAAAGGAATAGTCGTCCTCCCCGTCGGAATCCGGGTCGGAATTCATGATGAGGCACTCCCAGAGTACCTCATCCACCTTGATGAGCATGGGCACATAGCCTCCGTCCGCTGCGCCGCGCAGCGCATCAAAGTAGGCCGCACACAGTTCCGTATCATCCGGCATGGGCGGAAAATAGCGGCATTCGCAATCCAAGTACTTCATCATCGCCTCGGCGAGTTCCGAGGGCTTTTCCTTCTTCTCTTCCATACAGGCTGTCTCCGTTTTACCTCGCGGCACAGGCCTCTGTCGCCGCGCGATTTTAGCTTTTTTGTTTCGTATTTCTTTTCGTTTCGTGCTTTTTCTTCCGTCAAACGCAGCTCCCGTCCATGCGGCACTGCGTTCCTCCGCAGCGCTTCAAAGCGACGCGGTTTCAGCAAAGCTCGCAAATCGGCTCGCCGCAGGGTTGAAAGCCTTCGTCAAAGGGCACGAAGAGATAGAGCCGCCCCGCAGGCGTATCTCCGGCATCATAGCCCAGCGCAAAAACGCCGTAGCTCTCATCCTGATCCAGCGCGAGCTCCGTCAGCGGAAGCGCCGCAATCTTCTCCGCAGGAAAGCTGTGACGCAGAACTTCCCGCGCCTTCCGGTCCAGCGCCTCAAGTTCCTCTTTGAGCCGCCGCCAAAAGCGCAAGTCGCGCGAAGGAGGTTCTTCCGCGCTGTCGCCGCCCCGACTGATGGTGAGCGTCTGTCCGGCATACGGTATCTCAATACAGAGTCTCGTCCCGCAGGCAAAGACCTCTCCGTTCCAGAGCGCAGATACTTCGTCCCAAAGGAGTCTGCTCACAGCGCCTCCAAGACCTTCGAGAGCGCTGCTTCCAAGGCCGGTGTTCTCGCAGCCTCAATCTCCTCTCGCTCTGCGAGTACGGCCTGCCAAGTATAATAGTAAAAGCTGTAAAAGAGCGCATCCGGGAAGACATCCTCGTCCTCGTAGCGAAGTTCATCCGCCTCTTCATTGTACTCTTCCGACCAGAGATACTCTTCCAGGAGGAGGTCCGCAAAGCGCGGCAGCGGCGCCGCGTGCTCCATGGTATCGCCGAGATGATAGCAGCCAAGCAGGCAGTCAAAGAGTTCCGTGAGCTGTCCCGCCAGATAGGCCGCCACGGGGTTTTCGGCGCTCTCCCGGAGCGCCTTTCCCAAAATGCGCGCGAGAAACACGCTCGCAAACGGCGTCGCGTGCCAGAGGGTATCCTGGTGCTCCACATTGTAGCCGAGTTCCTCAAATGCCTCTCGGACACCGTCCGCATCCCGCATCTCTTCCAGAACGGCAAAGTACTCCGGAAAGGCGGTCGCTCTGCCGTAAACCGTCGTGAGCCTCTGCCAGGGCACATCGCTCACGCGAAGCCCTTTGATATACGCTCTGTTCTCCTCTGTGATCCGCTCTGTCATGATGCCCTCCGCTCAGCCCGCGATGTTCGCGTACTTCAGTCCCTCGCTCTCGGTTCCGGATATTTCGATCACATGGCCGAAGAAGAGATCGTCGTCGTCATAGTAGGCGACCAGATTTCCGTCCCAACTTAGCACCAGGCTCTCCGGCTGTATGCGCCGCATGAAGTCCTCTTCCGTGAGTTCCGGGGCGTTCTCGTTCTCCTCATCGCTCGACTGCCAGTCGTTCGCGAGCTCGGTGAGTTCCTTGGCCGCAAAGCGGCGAAGCTCGCTGTCCCAGTGCGCGGCATCCGTGGCAAGCTTACGCGCAAAGGCCCGCACCTTGTCCCAGGTCTCCGTATCGTCCGTGTCGATTTCGAGGGAGAGGCTCATGCGCCCGTCGCCCCAGGGGATTTCGCCCTCCAGCCAGTCGAGCTCCCGGTTCAGCGTGAGCTTGCCGAGCACTTCGTCGTTCAGTTCAACCGGCTTTTGGTATTCCTCCCAATAAGCCTCGAGTTCCGGACAGGAAACCGCGGGCTCCAGTACCTCGACCAGCAGCCAGGCATTGAACTTTTCCGGCGTGGTGTGCTCCGGCACCGCACTCGGCTTCATGCGGCGCAGCTTGAGACGGCAAATCTGTCCTCTTGCAAGGCGCCCCCAGCCGTACTCTCCGTTCCTCTCCTCCTCGCTGAGCGGCCACTCGACTCTGCCTTCTCGAATCACACAGCTCCCGTCCGGAAAAACCATGCCGAGCGAAATTGCCGTCATATCCCAGAAATTTCCCTCTTTATAGTAACCCGCGCCGAGGCATCTCTGAATGAGCACCAGAACTTCCTGTTCCTCGCTCTCGTACTTTTGATAATAGCTCTCGTACATCTTGGCTCCCTTTCCCCGCAACACAAAAGCCCCCGCCGCCCCGTGAGGGAAACGGCGGGGACTCTTTCTGTCCGGGCTTATCTGTTAGCGCTCAGCCTTTGCAGGCCGAGTCTCAACCTCTCTTGATTGCCGCCTGTGCAGCCGCAAGTCTTGCGACCGGCACGCGGAACGGCGAGCAGGAAACATAGTCAAGGCCGATCTCATCGCAGAACTCAACGGAGGACGGATCGCCGCCGTGCTCACCGCAGATACCGATGTGCAGGGACTTGTTCACCGGGCGACCGAGATCGATTGCCATCTTCATGAGCTTGCCCACGCCGACCTGGTCGAGCTTCGCAAACGGATCGTTCTCGAAGATCTTCGTGTCGTAGTAAGCGTTCAGGAACTTGCCTGCGTCATCGCGCGAGAAGCCGAAGGTCATCTGCGTGAGGTCGTTCGTACCGAAGCAGAAGAAGTCCGCATCCTTTGCGATTGCATCTGCCGTGAGGCAAGCTCTCGGGATCTCAATCATCGTACCAACCTCGTACTTGAGATCGGAACCCGCTGCCTTGATCTCCGCATCCGCGGTCTCGACAACGACCTTCTTGACGAACTTGAGCTCCTTGTCCTCGGAGACAAGCGGAATCATGATTTCCGGAACCATGTTCCACTCCGGATGTCTCTTCTGCACCGCGATTGCCGCGCGAATCACAGCCTTGGTCTGCATTGCTGCGATTTCCGGATAGGTGACTGCAAGGCGGCAGCCTCTGTGACCCATCATCGGGTTGAACTCGTGCAGGGAAGCGATGATGTCCTTAATCTCCTGGACGCTCTTCTTCTTAGCGTCTGCGAGCTTCTTGATCTCAGCCTCCTCGGTCGGGACAAACTCGTGCAGCGGCGGATCCAGGAAACGAATTGTGACCGGGTTGCCCTCCATTGCCTCGTAAATGCCCTCGAAGTCCTTCTGCTGATACGGCAGAATCTTTGCGAGTGCCTCTTCTCTCTCCTCGAGCGTATCGGAGCAGATCATCTCGCGGAATGCCGCAATGCGCTCCGGATCGAAGAACATGTGCTCCGTGCGGCAAAGGCCGATGCCCTCTGCGCCGAGTTCTCTTGCCTTCTTCGCGTCGGTCGGCGTATCCGCGTTGGTTCTGACCTTCAGCTTTCTGTACTTGTCAGCCCAAGCCATGATGCGGCCGAACTCGCCGACAATCGCAGCGTCCACGGTCGGGATAATGCCCGCGTAGACATTACCGGTCGTGCCGTCGATCGAAATCGGGTCACCCTCGTGGAAGGTCTGGCCGCCGAGCGAGAACTTCTTCGCCGCCTCGTCGATCACGATGTCGCCGAGACCGGAGACGCAGCACTTGCCCATGCCGCGCGCAACGACTGCCGCGTGGGAAGTCATACCGCCGCGCACCGTGAGGATACCCTGGGAGCTCTTCATGCCGGTGATGTCCTCCGGCGAGGTCTCCAGGCGGACCAAGACGACCTTCTCGCCTCTCTCTGCCCAAGCCTCTGCGTCCTCAGCCGTGAAGACAACTTTGCCGCAAGCTGCGCCCGGCGATGCGCCGAGGCCCTTGCCGAGCGGGGTTGCCGCCTTCAGTGCCTTCTGGTCAAACTGCGGGTGAAGCAGGGTGTCGAGGTTTCTCGGGTCGATCATTGCGACCGCCTCTTTCTCGCTTCTCATGCCCTCATCGACAAGATCGCAGGCAATCTTCAGCGCTGCCTTTGCGGTTCTCTTGCCGTTTCTGGTCTGCAGCATGTAGAGCTTGCCGTGCTCGACGGTGAACTCCATATCCTGCATGTCTCTGTAGTGCTCCTCGAGGGTCTTGCAGACATCGACGAACTGCTTGAATGCCTCCGGGAACTTCTGCTCCATCTCGTTGATGTGCATCGGGGTGCGAACGCCTGCGACGACGTCCTCGCCCTGTGCGTTGGTCAGGAACTCACCGAAGAGGCCCTTCTCGCCGGTTGCCGGGTCTCTCGTGAACGCAACGCCGGTGCCGCAGTCATCGCCCATGTTACCGAATGCCATCGACTGCACGTTGACAGCCGTGCCCCAGGAGTAGGGGATATCGTTGTCGCGGCGGTACACGTTTGCGCGCGGGTTGTCCCAGGAGCGGAACACAGCCTTGATGGCACCCATCAGCTGCTCCTTCGGGTCGGACGGGAAGTCCTGGCCGAGCTTCTCCTTGTACTCTGCCTTGAACTGGTTTGCGAGCTCATGAAGGTCCTCCGCGGTCAGCTCGACGTCCTGCTTCACGCCGCGCTCCTCCTTCATCTTGTCGATGAGCTCCTCAAAGTACTTCTTGCCGACTTCCATGACGACATCGGAGTACATCTGGATAAATCTTCTGTAGCAGTCCCAAGCCCAGCGCGGGTTATTGGACTTCTCTGCGAGCACCTTGACGACGTCTTCGTTGAGGCCGAGGTTCAGGATGGTGTCCATCATGCCCGGCATCGAAGCTCTTGCACCGGAGCGAACCGAGACGAGAAGCGGGTTCTCCTTATCACCGAACTTCTTGCCGGTAATCTTCTCCATCTCCGCAATATAGTCATTGATCTGCGACTGAATCTCCGCGTTAATCTCGCGGCCGTCCTCATAGTACTGTGTGCAAGCCTCGGTCGTAATCGTGAAGCCCTGCGGCACCGGAAGACCGATCTTGGTCATCTCAGCCAGGTTTGCGCCCTTGCCGCCGAGGAGCTCACGCATATCCGCATTGCCCTCGCTGAAAAGATAAACCCATTTCTTTGCCATCTCTACCTCCTGTGAACACGAATCTAGGATTTTGTTCTACAACGTTAGCATCATACCACAAAAGTTTGTTTTTTAACAGATACACGCTTCCTCAAAACGTAAACTTGTCCAGAAAATAGTTTCTGAGCTCGGAAATTTTGATGCGTTCCTGTTCCATGCTATCGCGGTCGCGGATGGTGACACTCTGATCCTCCGCGGACTCGAAGTCGTAAGTCACGCAGTAAGGCGTGCCGATCTCATCCTCGCGACGATAGCGCTTGCCGATTGCACCGCGGTCGTCGTAGTCGCAGTTCCAGTATTTCGAGAGCTCCGCATAGATCTTCTCCGCGCCCTCGCCGAGCTTCTTGGAGAGCGGCAGCACCGCAATCTTCACCGGAGCGAGTGCCGGGTGGAAGTGGAGCACGGTGCGCACATCGCCGCCCGGGAGTTCTTCCTCATCGTAGGCGTTGCAGAGGAAGGCGAGCGTCACGCGGTCCGCGCCGAGCGAGGGCTCAATGACATAGGGGATGTACTTCTCCTTGCTCTCCTCGTCGAAGTAGCTTAAATCCTCGCCCGAAACTTCCTGGTGGCGCGAGAGGTCGTAGTTCGTTCTGTCCGCAATGCCCCAGAGCTCGCCCCAGCCGAAGGGGAAGCGGAACTCGAGATCGGTTGTCGCCTTAGAATAGAAGGAAAGCTCCTCTTTCTCGTGGTCGCGCGCGCGGAGCATATCCTCGCGCATACCAAGCTTTTTCAGCCACTGGATGCACTGCTCCTTCCAGTACGCGAACCACTCGAGGTCCGTGTCCGGCTTGCAGAAGAACTCGAGCTCCATCTGCTCAAACTCACGGGTGCGGAAGGTAAAATTGCCCGGTGTGATTTCGTTCCGGAAGGACTTGCCGATCTGGCCGATGCCGAACGGAATCTTCTTCCGGGAGGTGCGCTGCACATTCTTGAAGTTCACAAAGATGCCCTGTGCCGTCTCCGGGCGCAGGTAGACCGTGTTCTTCGCGTCCTCGGTCACGCCCTGGAAGGTCTTGAACATGAGATTGAACTCGCGAATGTCCGTGAAGTCGTGCTTGCCGCAGCTCGGGCACGCAATCTCGTGCTCCTTGATATAGGTCTGCATCTTCTCGTGGCTCCAGCCGTCCACACCGGACTCGAGCTCTACGCCGTGCTCCGCCGCGTAGTCCTCAATCAGCTTGTCCGCACGGAAACGCTCGTGACAGCTCTTGCAGTCCATGAGCGGATCCGAGAAGCTGCCGATGTGACCGGAGGCAACCCAGGTCTGCGTGTTCATGAGAATCGCACAGTCCACGCCGACATTGTAGGGCGACTCCTGAATAAACTTCTGCCACCACGCTCTCTTCACGTTGTTCTTTAACTCAACGCCGAGATTGCCGTAATCCCAGGTATTCGCAAGACCGCCGTAAATTTCCGAGCCGGGATAGACAAACCCTCTCGCCTTCGCAAGTGACACGATTTTTTCCATTGTATAATCCATCGTTTTCCCCTCTCTCTCTTGCCGATGCTCTCTATTCTACTGCACCCGCCGCATTTCTTCCAGCACGGAAAGCGCGCGGAAATGATGCGGCGCAACCTGAGAACGCAGTGCGTCTACATTCGCCGCAAATTCTCGCAGCGCAGTCTCACCGACGGTAAAGGTAAAAAGCTTTTCCACCGGCGTTCGCACCACATAGTCCCAGGTGTAAGCGCAGTTCTCATGGGTTTTGAGCGGCGGCGATACGACATAGCTCCCGTCCAGTACCAGAAGCTTTAACTCCAGAATGCGCCGCACGAGTTCCCGCGGGAGCTCCGGCTTTTCCAGGGCGAGCAGCGCAAAGTAGAGAAGCTTTAAGCCCTCTTCTTCCCGCTGAAACTCCCGGTAAAAGTAGTCGGCGAGTTCCAGAAAGTAGCTCGCATAGCAGAGCGCCAGGGCATCCGCCTCCAATGTTCCGAAGAAGCGAAGTCCCTCCGCCGCCGTGATGATATCGGCGTCCCTGCCCGGGTGCAGCGTAAACTTGCCGTAGACCAGGGGGCGCGCAATGCCCATCAGCGGGCTGCCCTGGCGGGCGGCGCCCCGCGCGAAGCAGGAGAGCTTCCCCTTTTCCCGCGTGAGTATTGTGACGCGCCGGTCCCGCTCGCCGATCGGCATGGTCTTTAGAACCAGACCGGTGACTTCCTCGCCCTCTCTCATACTTTCTTGATGTCATAGCCGAAGGAGCGGAGCTGGGTGTCGTTGTCCCGCCAGTCGCGCCGCACCTTGACCCAGAGCTTTAAGTTCACCTTGCTCTCCGTCATCTCTTCGATGGCCTTCCTGGCACCGATGCCGATGCGCTTTAACATCTGGCCGCCCTTGCCGATCACCATGCCCTTATGGGACTCCCGCTCGCAGATGATGTTGGCGTCGATATCGAAGCCGCCGTCCTCTCGCTCTTTCATGCGCTCGACCGTGACGGCGACGCCGTGCGGCACCTCGTCGCGGAGTAAGCGCAGGGTCTGCTCCCGGATCAGCTCGCCCGCGAGTTCCCGCATCGGCGCCTCGGTCACGGTGTCCTCGCTGTAGAAGAACGGTCCCTCCGGCAGATAGCGGTACAGGGTGTCGAGCAAGAGCTCTATGTTCTCGCTCTTTAAGGCCGCGACCGCGACCAGATCCTTCGGACGGCAAAAGTCCTCATAGGCCTTGACCTGCGCGGCGAGCCGCGCCTTGTCGGTGATCTTGTCGATTTTGTTGACCGCGAGAATCAGCGGCTGACGGCACTTTTTAAGCCGCTCGGCAAGTTCCCGCTCCGCAGCCCCTATGTGCTCGCTCACATCGACAATCCAGAGAATCACATCCGCCTCTTCGATGGTCTTCTCGGCGACGCCGACCATGAAACGCCCGAGCTTATTTTTCGCGCGTGTCAGTCCCGGCGTGTCCTCGAACACAATCTGTCCGCGCTCATCCGTGTAGACGGTGCGAATCTGATTCCGCGTGGTCTGCGCCTTCTCCGAGGTAATCGCGATTTTCTGCCCGATCAGATGATTCATGAGGGTCGACTTCCCGACATTCGGGCGCCCGATCAGCGCGACAAATCCTGCTTTCATGCCCCTGTCTCCTCGCTCTCCTTGGCAAAGAGCTGCGGAATCTCCGTAAAGAAGTCCTCCGCCCGCTCGATTGCGCCCTCGTTTCCAATCACGCACTTTGCCTCGTATTTCAGCGCCTCCCGTACCAGCGGCGCAAGCGCCCGTATGTCCTTCGGGGTCGCCGAGAGCACTTCCGCGCGCTCCTTGGCAAACATTTCATCCGTCACCTTCGAGTAATATGCAGAGAGCGCCAGAAGGCCGCTGAGCTGCGGCGTGCGCGGCGTATCCATCTCGCCGACGGCGCCGATGATGGCCTTGGTCATCTCTCTCTCGTCCGCCTCGTACCGCTCGAGATAGGCAGGTGTGCCCTCGTAGACCTTGTCGGTCTCCTCGAGCTTCGGATCTCGGTAGGAGCTGAAGACCACGCTGCCGCCGCGTCCGAAGCGGACCGCGCAGCCGTAGGCCCCGCCCTTCGAGCGGATCTCATTCCAGAGATAACCGTAGCTCAGCATGGTCTGGGCAATGCGGAGCGCACCCGTGTAACGGAAGCCGCCCGTGCGGAAATTGCCGACCCGCGCCACATAGTTTACGCGGGAAGCCGAGCGAAAGCCCTCGCGCCGGATATCTTCCACGAGACGGAAGCGGCTTTCGCCCTTGCCGCCCGCCGGATAGCGCTCTCCGAGCGTTCTAAGCAGCGGCAACAGCGCCTCCTTGCCCGCCTCCTCCGCGGTCAGATGCACAAGCAGGCGACCGCGCACGACAGTCTCTCGAAGGAGTTTTTGCGCGCGCTCACAGAAAGCGCGGCGCGCGGACTCTGCCGAGAGGCGCTCTAAGAAGCGGTAGTAGGCGATGCCCCGTGTCACATCCCGGAAGAGACCGTTTTCGCTGAAATAGGAGGCCGCGCGGTTTGCCGCGGCGACATCGCCCGCGGAGAGGAGCGTGTCCTTTAAGCCCGCGCGAATTTCGCCGATCAGATTGCGGATTCTCGCCTCGTCCGTAAAGAGTGTCTGCAGGAGCTGCTCGTTGACAAGATTCAGCGCCTGTTCCGCCTTTTCCGTCAGGAACTTGACCGAAGCCGAGAAAATTCTCCGGTCGCCCTGAAAATCCGCAAGGTCCGGGTAGTTGTCAATGCCGAATTGAATGCCGCCGGTGTGAAGATTGACAAGCGTCGAGAGTTCGGTGTAGCTGTGGGCCTCCGTGCTCAGATAGCCGAGCAGATCCTTGATTAACGCGAGCGCCGAGAGATCTTCGACCGGTAAATCGCTCACGTCAAAGTCGAGGCGGAGATAGTCGATGCCTGTCGTGTTCCGCGCCGCGTAGTGGAAGGGCATCTCGCCGAGCGTACCCATCTCGTAGCAAAGCGGTGTGTTTTCCGCAGCGAGATCTTCGCGGGACAGCATCGGAATCGTCCGGAGTGCCGCCTCGCTGTCCGGCGCATCCTGGTAAACCTTCATCTCTTTGCCGAAGCGAACCAGCGCCTCTCTCTCTTCCGCTGTCATGGCCGCCTTGACGGCCGCGAGCTTTTCGGCATCCTCGGCCTCGCGCTTTGCCGTGAGACCGCGCACCGGATAGAGCTCTGCGACCGCGTAATCCTCGTTGTTGAGGAGCTGCTCCCGGATCAGCTGCTCAAAGTAGTTATCTCCCACTTTGCCGCGGAGTGCGTCAAAGAGACCCGCAAACTTTAAGTGCAGGCAGGGATCGCCGTCGTAAATCCAGCTTTCAAAGCTCTGCAGGCCGTACATCAGGCCCTTCGGATAGGAACCGAAATTCGCCTCGCGCGCGCGGAACTCGGCCATATTGATTGCCGCGAGCAGCATCTCGTGGTCAAGTCCGTCTTCCGCAAGCTCTGTGAGCAGTTCCCGGACGCGGCACACGAAAGCGTCCTTCTGCTCGCGTCTTAAGTGCTTCGCCGTAATCTGGAAATAGGGTTCGCGGATGCCGTTTGCATAGCCGCCGTAGACATCATCCCCGAAGCCCTCCTCAATCAGCCTGTCGTGCAGGATGGCACCGGACGCCTTTAAGAGCACATAGTCGAGCGCCTGAAACGCATTGTAAGGCACCGGCTCGAGCTGTCCGCCGACACGGATGTTCAGCGAGACATAGGCCGCATTCTCTTCGCTCTCGGCATCGCCGAT
Organism: Stomatobaculum sp.; assembly: GCF_057248925.1. Taxonomy (NCBI): domain Bacteria; kingdom Bacillati; phylum Bacillota; class Clostridia; order Lachnospirales; family Lachnospiraceae; genus Stomatobaculum; species Stomatobaculum sp. The sequence goes on along the minus strand of NZ_DBHIHF010000008.1, from coordinate 53,433 downwards.
CGAATACGGACGCGATACCGAGACCGGCGCGGCGAGCGGCTTCGGCACCGGAACGGCCGAGTCGATTGCGAGACGCTCGTACTTCGAGAGATAGTTTTCATCGAGAAAACGGAGACGCTCCGCCATGTCGAGGTCACCGTAGAGGTAGATAAAGGCATTGCTCGGGTGGTAATAACGGCGGTGAAAATCGAGATACGCCTCGTAGGTCAGATCCGGAATGAAATCGGGATCGCCGCCGGATTCCTCGGCATAGGGGTGTCCCGGGAACAGCGCTTCATTGACCGCGCGCGCCATCACCTCATCCGGGTCCGAATACACGCCTTTCATCTCATTGTAGACGACGCCGTTCCGGCTGAGTTTTCCGTCTTCGCTCTCCAGTTCGTATCTCCAGCCCTCCTGCCGGAAAATCTTCTCCTCTTTGTAGAACAGCGGGTGGAAGACCGCGTCGAGATAGACATCCATCAGGTTCTCAAAGTCCTTCGGGTTGCAGCTCGCAACCGGGTAGACCGTGCGGTCCGGGTAGGTCATCGCATTCAGGAAGGTGTTGAGTGAGCCCTTCACAAGCTCCATGAACGGCTCTTTGACCGGATACTTCTCCGAGCCGCAGAGCACGGTGTGCTCGATAATGTGGGCGACGCCGGTCGAATCCTGCGACGGCGTCCGGAAGCCGATTGTAAAGACCTTGTTCGGATCATCCGCGAGCAGGAGAAACACGCGCGCGCCGGTCTTCTTGTGCGAGAGCACCACGCCGTCCGCGTGCAGTTCTTTCATGTCGGTGATTTGCCGGATCTCATAGGCATCCAGCCGCTTCAAGGCTTCCAGCTGTTCTTCCCGGTTCCGTTTTGCTGTCATATAAGCTCCTCTCTATATGTATGTCGTTTACAGGCGTCCCAGAAACTTATCCTTTAAGAGCGCGATGCTCTCTCGCGCGAGATAGTGCAAGAAAAGCACAGGGTCGCTCGGCGCGGAAATGCCGAGCGCCTGTATGCCGAACTGCTTTTTTAAGATTGCGGAAGCCCGGTAGAGATGAAACTCCGAGCTGACGATGCCAAGCGATACCGGCTCCGGTGAGACCAGCAAAAAGCTCTCGCCGCGCAGGTCGAAAAAGCAGGGATTGCTCTCGTTGCGGAGGCGATAGAGCAGCGCATGGCTGTATACAATGTTCTCGTAGGTGTTCTTCGACTGCATCTCAAGGAGCAGTCGGTAGCGCGGAATGCCATGCTGTTCCAGGTAGGCAGCCATTGCCTCGGCCTCGCTCCGCTGCCCCCGCCGATCGTGACCGCCGCTCAGCACGAAACTGGTGTCCGGCGATTCTTCGGCAAAGCGGAGCGCTGCGTCGAGGCGCTGTCGGAGCGTTTTGGAGAGCGTCCCGTCCGGTTTCAGTCCCGCACCGAGCACAATCGCATACTCGGGACTTCCCTTTTCCTTGGGATGCATGCCGGACGCAATCACGATGCCGGCCGCCATGAGCACAACCATGCCGAGAAGGCTGAGGGTATGCACAAAAGTCAGAATAAACAGCGAGACTCTCTCCGGGCTTTTCGCGTGCAGGTAGCGAAGCAGCGCATTCACAAGGCACACGCCCGCAAAGAAGAGCCAGATCCAGCTGCCGGACAGAAGCTGTTTTGCGTAGATCAGGAGAACCACGAAGTAAACCGCCGAGAAGCCCGCGGCACTCAGAAAAAAGGCGGTCATTTCGCGGTCTCCGTGCGGAGCAATTCGCCGACGGCCGGTACCGCCGAGAAGCGGACTGCGAGCGCCTCTTTGGGATGCGGCGCGCTCTCGACCGAGAGCCCCTCGTGATTCCGGATTTCCAGCACGGTCAGCAGCTCGTTGCTGCCGTCAAAGCACATGCGCTCAATCCGGTCTCCGACCGAAAATTTATTTTTCTGTTCAAAGTGTGCGTAGCCCTCGGCATCGACCGCTGCAATTTTTCCGAGATAGGTGTAGTTCCGCACATAAGTGTTGCTGTCGTAGATCTGCGCCTCTTCGTTCGGTTTTCCGAAGAAAAAGCCCGTCGTGTACTCCCGATACGTGCACTTTCCGATTTCCTCCCGATACGATTCGAGATTCGCCGCATATTTTTCCGGGCTCTCGAGGTAGTCGTCGATGGCACGGCGATACGCGCGCGCCGTGACGGCCGCATAGAGCGCGGTCTTCATCCTGCCCTCAATTTTAAAGCTGTCAATTCCGCTCTCGATGAGTTCCGGAATGTGGTCTATCATGCAGAGGTCCTTCGAGTTAAAGAGGAAGGTCCCTCTCTCGTTCTCAAAGACCGGCATGGACTCGCCCGGGCGTTTCTCCTCGGTCACGCTGTACTGCCAGCGGCAGGGATGCGTGCACTCGCCGTGGTTTGCGTCCCGCCCCGCCATGAAGCTCGAAAGCAGGCAGCGCCCCGAATAGGAAATACACATGGCGCCGTGCACAAAGGTCTCAATCTCCATCTCCGCCGGGATTTTTTCCCGGATTTCGCGTATCTCCGCGAGCGAGAGCTCTCTGGCCGTCACAACGCGACTCGCGCCGAGGTCCCGCCAGAAGAGGAAAGTCCCGTAGTTTGTGTTGTTCGCCTGGGTACTCACATGCAACTCAATGCCGGGACAGAGGCGCTTTGCGAGCATAAAGAGCGCCGGGTCCGAGACGATGATCGCATCCGGTCTGAGTTCCGAAAGCTCTTGAAAATACCGCTCTGCCTCGTTTAAGTCGTTGTTGTGCGCGAGGATATTTGCGGTCACATACACTCGCTTTCCTCTCTCGTGCGCAAAGCGGAGCCCCTCCGCCATCTCTTCCGGGCTGAAATTCTTTGCGTTCGCGCGGAGCCCGAAGGCCTCGCCGCCGATATAGACCGCATCCGCCCCATAGTCAAAGGCTGTCTTCAGAACTTCCAGACTGCCGGCCGGCAGCAAAAGTTCCGGTTGCTTCCTCTTCTCTCTGCTCAAATGTCTTCTCCTTTACACTGAATGCAAGTCCGTCGCCGATCGGCAGAACGGATGTCCGGATGCCCTCCGTCCGGCAGAGCTGTTCCAGGTAGGCGCGCATCCGGCTGTGAATGGTCCGGTCGCGCCGGTCAATCACAAAGCGGGACTCTGCCGTGTCGCCGCCCTGCAGTACATTGTCGGAGAGCAGCGTGCCGCCGGGGGAAAGCACCCGAAGGAGCTCGGGGAGCCACTTCACATACTGCCCCTTCGCGGCGTCCAGAAACAGGAAGTCATAGGACGCGTCCGGCTGTTCTCGCAGCACCTGAAACGCATCGCCTTCGATCAGCGTGATGCGCCCCGCCCCGTAGCGCGCTATGTTTTCCTTCGCGCAGGCAATGCGCGGTGCATAGTTCTCCACCGTCGTGATATGCGCGGACGGCGGCAGCTCTTCTGCCATGACCAGTGCAGAATAGCCCACCGCCGTTCCCAGTTCCAGCACCCGAAGCGGCCTAAGCCCTGCGAGCAGCGCGCGGAGAAAACCCTCGCTGTCCCGCCGTATGACGGGTACATCCGCCGCCTCCGCCGCCCGCCGGAGTTCTTCCAGATAGCGCCGGTTGCCGGGGTCCAGATAGTCCAGATAAGCCCGGACGCGCTCTGCTATCATCATTTTCCGCTCCTCCGCTTCTCGGGCGCGGTCGATAAAAGTTCCAGCATCTCATCAATGGTCTCGGAGGTGTTCAGACGGTACTCGCCCGCGCGCACCTTTCTTCCGAGAAACAGAGACTGCACCCGGAAAGCCCAGGTGTCCCGGATGAGACCGAGCTCCTTTAACTGCTTCGCCGTCTCCTCGGTACTCTGCCCCTCCGGAATCCGCACTTCAATGTCACGCCCCGGCGCGGCCTCGACGCTCTGCTGGTAGAAGACATCGTGCCCGAAGCGATATGCCGCAAAAACACCCCTGAAAAGCACAAAAAGCAGGCAGGCGGTAATTAATAACCGCACTGCCATGCCCAATGCCTCAGAAGACAGATGATTCAGTTTTTCTGTATTCTGCCGCACTTTCAACGTCCCGCTCTCCTCTTTCGCAAGTTCAGTTGACGCCGAGGATAATCGGCAGGATCACCGGGGTGCGCTTCATCTTCTTCCAGAAGAAATCGCTGAGCTCATCCCGCACGACATTCTTTAATTTGCTCCAGTCGTTGACGCCTGCGTCGAGGCTGTCGGTCACGGCTGTCACAGCCCGCTCTCTCGCCTCTGCCATCAAATCCTCGGAGTCCTTGACATAGACAAAGCCCCGTGACACAATTTCCGGTCCCGCGAGCAGCTGATTCGAGCCGCGCTGCAGACCTATGGTCACTATCATAATACCATTCTGGGCGAGATTCTGTCTATCGCGCAGCACGACGTTTCCGACATCGCCGACGCCGAGACCGTCCACGAGGATGCCGCCCGCCTGCACATGGCCCGTAATCTTGCAGCTGTCACCGGTCAGTGTCACGACATCGCCGGTCGACATGAAGAGAATATTTTCCTTCGGCACACCGACTGCCTCCGCAATCTCGACCTGCGCCTTTCTGTGCCGGTACTCACCGTGCACCGGCAGCGCAAACTTCGGGCGGAGCAGGGAGTACATGAGCTTGATCTCCTCCGCGCAGGCGTGGCCGGAGACATGCGTGTCCTGAAAAATGACATCCGCACCCTTGATCGAGAGCTCGTTGATGACCTTGTCGACCGCCTTCTCGTTGCCCGGAATCGGGTGGGAGCTCATGATGACCACATCGTTCGGGCTGATTGCGACCTTGCGGTGCATGCCGCTCGCCATGCGGGAGAGCGCTGCCATGCTCTCGCCCTGGGAACCCGTCGTGATGAGAACCGTCTTCTCCGGCGGGTAGTTCTTCAGCTGGTCGATTTCAATCAGCGTGCCCTCCGGAATCTTGATATAGCCGAGCTCGTTCGCAATGCCGATGACATTGACCATCGACCTGCCCTCGACCACGACTTTTCTGCCGTACTTGTAGGCGGAGTTAATGACCTGCTGCACGCGGTCCACATTCGACGCGAAGGTCGCAACGATGATGCGGTTCTTTTGGTGCTCCGCAAAGATGAGATCAAAGGTGCGGCCGACTGTCTTCTCGGACATCGTAAAGCCCGGGCGGATTGCGTTGGTCGAGTCGCAGAGCATCGCGAGCATGCCGCGTTTGCCGAGTTCCGCCATGCGCTGCAAATCCGCCGCCTCGCCGAAGACCGGCGTGTAATCGATTTTAAAGTCGCCGGTGTGGAAGATGACCCCCGCCGGGCTGAAAATCGCGAGTGCCGAGCTGTCCGAAATCGAGTGGTTCGTCTTGATGAACTCGACATTGAAATCGCCGAACGGAACGGTATCGCCGTGCTTCACGACAAAGAGTTTTGCCGAGTCCAGAAGCCTGTGCTCCTCGAGCTTATGGCGAATCAGCGCGATTGTCAGCTTGGTCGAATAGACCGGCACATTCAGCTCTTTTAAGATATAGGGCAGGGCGCCGATGTGGTCCTCGTGACCGTGCGTAATCACAAAGCCCTTGACCTTGCTCCGGTTCTCCTTCAGATAGCTGATGTCCGGAATCACACAGTCAATGCCGAGCATATCCTCGCTCGGAAAGGCGATGCCGCAGTCCACGACGATAATCGTGTCGTTACACTCAAAGGCCGTGATGTTCATGCCGATCTGCTCGAGACCGCCGAGCGGAATGATCTTGACCTTTGCCTTCGGGTCGAGGTGAATGTTGTGCGCCTTCGGGAGCTTGGCGCGCTTTAAGAGCTCCGCGAGCTGTCCGGTCGGCGCTTTCTTCCGGGGATTGCGGCGCGGGGCGCGCTTTTCTTTCTGCTCTGCCTTTTCCGCTGCCTTACCGGAGGCTGCGCTTCTCTCGCTCCCCGCTCTCTCGCCCTGCGGTTTTCTCCGCGGCTTCTTTAACGCGCGCGGCTTCTCGGCGCTCACAGCCTCCGCCGCGCTCTCATCGCTCTGCGGCTTCTCGCTGCGGCGGCGACGCGGGCGCTTCGGCTTTTCCGCCGCCGCGCTGTCAAAGACGCCTAAGCCCGCCTCTGCCGCCTCCTGTCTAAGCGCGCGGCTCTTTTCGGACAGGCGCTTAAAAAAATGCATGGGATTCTTTTCCTGTTCACTCAAATTCTTACCTCTCTCTTTCTGTTTTTTAATCTATGCTTGTCTCTTCTCACTTACAAATCACACCGGATAACACCGGGATTTTTATTCACCGAGGAGATCGATATCCGCGCCCTCATCTTCCAGTATGGTCTGAAAGATCTCGAGCATATAGCCGGCTTCCTCTTCGTTCTCCACAAATTCGTAGACTGCCTCGGCATCGTCCGCGCCGGACACATCCTTTAAAAGATAGCAAGCGCCGTCTTCGTCCGCTTCCTCACTGTCCACCGCAAGGATATAGGAGCAGCCGTTCAATCTGGTCTCCTCCAGAATATACAAGGTCACTTCCTCGCCGTTTTCATCTCTCACCACCAGCGACGCCGCCCGGAATGCCTCGGGCTCTCTCTTCTCTTCTTCCATCGTTCTCCTGCCTTTCTCTCCGTTTCAGCGCGCCTCCGGGTGCGCGTCCATGTAGTCCTGCAAAATGATTGCGGCGGCAAGTCTGTCGAGATACTGTTTTCTCTCTGCCCGCGGAATGCCGCGCTCCGCAAGACGCTCATCCGCCTCCGCCGTCGTGAGCCATTCGTCCTGCCAGACCACCGGCAGTCCCGTCCGCTGTTCCAGTTTCTCCTTAAATTGAGCACAAAAAGCGACCCGCTCTCCCTCGGAACCGTCGAGATGTGAGGGGTGTCCGAGCACAATGCGGGTGATGCCGCGCTCGGCGACAAGCACCTCGATGCGCTGCAGGGTCTTCCGGAGCTTCTTCTCCGAGTCCCTCCATATGGTTTCCAGCGGCTGTGCCGCAAGACCGAGTCCGTCGCTCACGGCAACGCCCACCGTCTTTGCGCCATAGTCCAATCCCATCAATGGCAAGTATTTTTCCTCCTGCACACCAAAAGCGCTGATACGGAATGCTCCGTATCAGTGCAGAGGTGCATGATTCATTTTCCGACCGAGCCCATAACGGTCCTTCACGCGGCTTTTATCACAAATGATGCAATCTGAAGTGTCAGTGCCGATCAATCTTATGTCTGATGTAGTAGCTCAGCAGGAGCTCCAAAATATCATCGCGCTCAACCTTCATGATTAAACTGCGCGCATTTTTATGGCTTGTGATATAAGTGGGATCTCCGCTCATCACATAACCCACAATCTGGTTGACCGGATTGTATCCTTTTTCAGACAGCGCCGTATAAACCAGTTCCAACACCTGGTCTACATCCATTTTATTCTCCTGAACTGTCTGAAAAAACTGTGTGTCGTGCAAGTTTTCATTCATGATATGCTTTCCTCTCAATTACTGTCCATTCTATCTGATTTGAAAAGAATCCACAAGGGCAAAAGCTTTACGTTTTGCTTACATTTGTCAGTAGAAGTATTTCGGAATTGAGAAATTTTTCTGCCGTCCCGCGGTACAGACAGTTCACCGCGCAATCGCCGCCGAGCGCAGAAAGCGGCGCCGCCAGTTTCACATATTCACGGCTGTTGCCGATGAGATATGCCTGTCCGTCGATTGTCACGGTTTCCTCGGAGAGCAGCTCCTGTGCGGTGCCGAGGCGGGATGTTCGAAATTCCCGCTGCCGTCCGAGATTCAACGCCTGTAAACGGGCTGCACGCCTCTTCTTCACAGCGCCCGGCACCTGCTCCGGCATTGCGGCCGCTCTGGTTCCCTCCCGCTTCGAGTAGGGGAAAATGTGCGTCTCGTAAAACCGTATTTCCTCGATAAACGAAAAGCTCTCCGAGAACTCCTCTTCGCTTTCCCCGGGAAAACCGACAATCACATCCGTGGTCATCGCAGCGTCCGGGAACGCCGCACGAAGCGCCTGTACCCCCGCTCTGAATTCCTCCGCGGTATAGCGGCGCCCCATACGACGCAAGGTCGCATTGCTCCCGCTCTGGAGAGACAGATGAAAATGCGGGCAGAAATGCCGTAAAGACGCGAGTCCCGCGGCAAATGCCGGCGTCGCGATTTTTGGCTCGAGCGAGCCGATGCGAAGTCGCTCAATGCCCTCGACACCGTCGAGGAGCGTCAGGAGCTCGAGGAGATTTGCCGCGCCGTCACCGAAATCCTCTCGCTCCGCCGCATTTTTAAAATCGCGTCCGTAGGAGGAGAGATGAATGCCGGTCAGCACGAGCTCCCGCACCCCGCTTGCCGCGAGGCGCTCTGCCTCTCTCCGCACGTCTCCCGGGCGGCGCGAGCGTATGTTTCCGCGGAGAAACGGGATGATGCAGTAAGAACAGTACTGGTTGCAGCCGTCCTGCACCTTTAAAAAAGCGCGCGTGTGCCCCTCGCTCCGGTTTGCTGCGAGGTCCTCATACTGTGTTGCCTCGCGCATATCCCCGACCGCAAAGGGCGCCTCGAGCTTGTCGGCGAAATAGGCTTCCAGAATGCGGACCAGATTCTTTTTCTCCTGATTGCCGAGCACCAGATCCACGCTGCCGTCTTCTTTCAGGCTCTCTGCCGCCGCCTGCGCGTAACAGCCCGCCGCAACGACGACCGCCCCGGGATTGAGCGTCTTCGCGCGGTGTAACATTTGCCGCGATTTCCGGTCGGCGATATTCGTGACCGAGCAGGTGTTGATGATATAGACATCCGCCGCCTCCTCAAACGAGCGGAGTTCATAACCCGCCTGCAGGAGAGCCTGCTCCATTGCCTCGGTCTCATAGGCGTTTACCTTACATCCCAGCGTGTGAAATGCCGCTGTTCTCATCTTATTCTCCTTCCTCATCTTGACTTTACACGGTCTTCCCCATAAGATGAAAGCACTACGCTATTACATCTCTAAAAGGAGGCTCTGCCATGAAAACCGTCAAGATTTCCCTAGACTCCATCGAGAAAGTGAAGTCCTTCGTCAATACCATTGCACGCTTTGATGCCGACTTTGATCTGGTGTCCGGCCGCTATGTGATCGACGCTAAGTCGATCATGGGCATTTTCAGCCTGGATCTCTCGAAGCCGATTAGCCTGAATATCCACGGCAACGAGTCGATGGACAATATCGTAGAGGCGCTGAAGCCTTATATTGTCGAGTGAGTTCTGCCTGAGAAAGAGAAAGCCGCACAACTTGTGCGGCTTTTTTCATGCCCGATTTACGCCTCGCAGAGAACCGTTTCCTCTGTGCGGAGCGCTGTTTCCACCAGTTCTTCGATCCGCTCTGCGAGTTTCTCCTCCGACTTCTTGATGCGCGATAACTCGGGATTCGTGACCGGATGTTTCGCGACAAAAATCGTACAACAGTCTTCAAACGGCAGAATCGAAGTCTCGTAACTTCCCATCTTTTCCGCGCGCTCAATGATCTCCTGCTTGTCAAAGCCGATCAGCGGACGGAACACCGGCAGCGTGCAGACCTCATTGGTCGAGAGCAGCGACGGCACCGTCTGGCTCGCAACCTGGCCTATGCTTTCACCGGTGACGAGCGCCATGCCCTTGTTCTTCTTCGCGATGGTCTCCGCAATGCGCATCATATAGCGGCGCATGATAATCGTTAGTTCCTCGCGCGGGCACTTCTCGTAGATATAGAGCTGAATGTCTGTAAAGTTCACGATGTGCAGGCGCACTGGCCCCGCATAGCGCGCCAGAATGCGCGCGAGGTCCACGACCTTCTGCTTGGCACGCTCCGAGGTATAGGGCGGCGCGTGAAAGTACGTCGCCTCGAGCTGTACGCCGCGCTTTGCGATCATATAGCCCGCGACCGGCGAATCGATACCGCCCGAGAGCAGAAGCATCGCGTGCCCCGCCGTGCCGACCGGCATGCCGCCGGGTCCCGGAATCGAGAGCGCATAGAGCAGTATCCCCTCGTTCCGGATTTCGAGATTCAGTCGAATCTCGGGATTTCTGACATCGACATGCAGATTCGGGCAGGCATCCAGCAGCACCGCGCCGAGCGATGCGCTGATTTCCTCGGAAGTACCCGGGTAGTTCTTGTCAATGCGACGCGTAAAGACTTTGAAACTCTTTGCCTCGCCCGCCGTAATTTCCCGCAGAAAACGCACCGCTTCGGCCGCAATCGCGTCCTCGCCCCGCTCCGTGAGACGGAGCACCGGGCAAATCGAAACCACGCCGAAGACCCGCTGTAGCGCCGCAATCGTATCTTCGTAGTCATAGGCGCCGTCCATGTCGACATAAATACGGCCGTGCTCCTTTACGATGTGAAAGGCAGTGCCGAGCGGCTTCAGGGCAAGGCCGAGCTGCCGCACCAGGGCGTCCTCGAACTTATAGCGGTTTTTACCCTTGACACCGATCTCGCCGTATTTGATCAAAAAAGACTTGTATTCCATCCTCTGTTCCTCACCGTCTGAATTTCCGGAGTTCCGGCACAAGCCGCCGGAAGACCTCTGAAAAGCGCTCTGCCTCCGCCTCGGTATTTTCCGCGGAGAAACTCAGGCGTATCGTCGCGTCCAAAAGCTGTTTGGGAAGTCCGATGCTCCGCAGCGTCGCGGAAATACCCGGGTGATTCGAGGCACAGGCGGAGCCGCTCGACACAAAAATCCCCTCGGCCTCGAGCGCGTGCAGCAGCACCTCGGCGCGGACCCCCTCGACCGAGAGGCTTACAATCTGCGGCGCGGAGTCCATGCCCGGCGCGCTGTTTGCGCTGACGCCCGGGATTTCGCGTGCCGCCTCGAGAATCCGGTTCTTGATTGCAAGCAGGCGCTCCCGCTTTGCAAAGAAGTCCGAATAAGCCTCCCGCGCGGCCTCTCCCATCCCCGCAATGCCCGGCGCATTCAGCGTGCCGCTTCGAAGGCCGCCCTGCTGGCCGCCGCCGAAACTCACGGGTTTTAACGAGACGCGGCGATTCTTATAGAGAAAGCCGACCCCCTTCGGTCCCGCAATCTTATGGCTACTCGCGCTCAGGAGGTCGATGCCGAGGCGCTTCGGATAAATCTCGAATTTCCCGTAGGCCTGCACGGCGTCCGTGTGAAAATAGCAGTCCGGATTCAGACGGTGCACGAGCTCCGCCGCCGCCGCAACCGGCTGAATCGTACCGATCTCATTGTTCACATACATGAGCGAGACCAGTATCGTGTCCTTCCGGACGGCAGCTTCCAGATCCGCGAGCGAGATTTTTCCGGCTGCATCGACCGGCAATACCGTCACCGAAAAATCCTGCTCCTCGAGAAAACGCATGGCTTCGAGCACCGCCGGGTGTTCGACCGCACTCGTGATGAGATGCCGCCCGTAGCCCTTTCTGCTGCGCGCCGTCCCGAGAATCGCGAGATTGTCGGACTCCGTGCCGCCCGAAGTAAAAATAAGTTCCGCCGGTTCTGCCTTCAGGGTCTTTGCAATTTGTTCCGCGGCCGTCCGAACCGCCGCCTCCGCGCGGACGCCCGCGAGATGCAGAGAGGACGGGTTGCCGTAGTCTTTTCGCGACACCCAATCCGCAATCTCCGCCGCCGCATTCCCGAGGCGTGTCGTCGCCGCATTGTCAAAATATATTTCCATCAATCTTCCTCTGTCTCCGCCATCAGAAGGGAGAGAACCACAAGGCCGGCCGTCTCCGTCCGGAGTATGCGTTTTCCGAGCGTAACGGCCGTGAAGCCGCGCTCCTCGGCCGCCGCCACCTCAGTCTCCTCAAAGCCCCCTTCCGGGCCTATCATCACGGCAATGCGCTGTCCGGGCTTTGCCGAGCGGATCAGCGCTCTGGTCTCTGCAATACCCTCCGCCCGCTCATAGGGGAGAAGGCGAAGTTCGGTCCCCTCTTCTTCTGCCTGTGCGAGCGCATCCGCAAAGCGGAGCGGCAAAGTAACTTCCGGAATGAGGCTCCGCCCCGCCTGTTTGGCCGCTGCCTCCGCGATGGCCTGCCAGCGCTTCTGCTTGGCTGCCGCCTTCTTCTCATCGAGACGCACGACCGAGCGGTGCATTGCGACCGGAACCACGCGCGCTGCGCCGAGCTCCACCGCCTTTTGCACAATGAACTCCATCTTTTCGCCCTTCGGGAGTCCCTGGTAGAGCGTAATCGATACCGGGAGTTCCCTCGTCTCCTGCCTGCCCTCCAGAATGCGGAGTTGTACAGCCTCCGTCCCGATCTCCGCAATTTCGCAGAGATAGTCCCAGTCGCCGCCCGCATTGACCATGATCTTTTCGCCAGGCTTCATCCGGAGCACCGCGCCGATATGCCGCACATCACTGCCGAGAATCACCGCGCTGTCCTCCGAAAGCTGTTCGGGTGCGATAAAAAAGTGATACATCTCAGGCCTTTCTCCGCGCGACGACGCTCGACCACTCGCCCTGGCGGTTTACTTCGAGCACCTCAAAGTGCGGATTCACCGCAATCGCCGCGCGCACTTCCTCTTCCTTTTCGTCGATGATGCCGGAGGTGATGAAGATACCGCCGATTTTTAAGTGCCGCCAGACTTCTTTCTCGAGCAGCAGAATCACGGGTGCGAGTATATTCGCGAGCGCGATGTCGTAGCACGCCTCGCCGGCCGCCGCCTGTACGGCAGGGTCATCGATCAGGTTGCCGCAGACGACCGTGAAGTCTTCGGGATTCAGGTCATTGCTCGAAAGGTTCTCCGCAACGGCTTCAAGCGCGTTGTCGTCGAGATCGGTCGCAAAAATCCGGGCAGCCCCGAGCTTCTTTGCCGCGATGCCGAGAATGCCGCTGCCCGTGCCGACATCCAGAACGCGGATATCATTGACGCCCGCCGCCTGCATGAGCTTCATGTAGCGGTTTAAGGCGCGGATGCAGAGCTGCGTGGTCTCATGCGCGCCAGTGCCGAACGCCGTGCCCGGGTCAATCTGGATGCAGGTGAGTCCCGCGCTCTCCGCCGGCACCTGCTCCCAGGTCGGCTTAATCAGAATGTCATCGACCACAAAGGGGTGAAAGAAGGTCTTCCAGTTGTTAATCCAGTCCTTGTCCTCGGTGAGACTCTCCGCAATCCGCGCTTCGCCGAGATCGGTGAACTGCGACAGTTCCTCGAGTCCCTCGCGGACACGGCAGAGCATCGCCTCTTCACCGCTGCCCGGCTCCAGATAAAAGCTCACGCGCGCTGTCCCGTCGTCCGGCGGCAGTTCCGGCAGAATGTCGATGAACATGCCCTTGGTGTCCCGCTCCGAGAGCGGCGCATTATCCTCAATCTCGATGCCCTCAATGCCGAGTTCCGCGAGCGTCGCGCTCACCAGATCCACTGCCTCTTCTGTGGTATACAGCGTATACTTTTTCCATCGCATGGGCGTTTTCCCTCCTGGCTCTGATATCGTTTAATCATAGCACAGCGCACTATGTTTGTAAAAGCGGGCTTCCGCAAAGCAAAAAAGGGCGGCTGCCCCGCGGCATCCCGCCGCCGGAACAGTCACCCTTCCGGTCACTCGTCGTTAGGAGAACAAGCCCTTCTTTTTGCCGTCGCCCCGCATTGCCTCGTCGAAGTTCTTTAAGGCCTCGCGCTGCTTTGCATTCAGCTTGGTCGGCACCTCGACGACGAGCGTCACATAGTGGTCGCCCCTCACCTTCGGATTCCGGAGTGAGGGCACTCCCTTGCCGCTCAGGCGCACGCGCGTGTCGGTCTGCGTTCCCGCCTTGACCGTGTACTCGACTTCGCCGTCCACAGTCTTAATCCGGATCGGGCCGCCGAGCGCCGCCGTCGCGAACGAAATCGGCACCGTCGAGAAAATATTCGTGTCCTGGCGCTTAAAGATCGGGTGCGGACTCACAATGCACTCGACCAGAAGATCGCCGCGCTCGCCGCCGTTCACGCCCGGCTCGCCGCCGTGCGGCATTCTGACCGAGAGACCGTTGTCGATGCCGGCCGGAATGCTGACCTCAAAACTCTTCCGGATGCGCTTATAGCCCGTGCCGTTGCAGGACGTGCACTTCTCCTTTACCACCTTGCCGCTGCCGTGGCAGGTCGGACAGGTCTGCACATTCTGCATCGTGCCGAACATGGTCTGGCTCATCTTGACAATCTTGCCCTGCCCCTTACAGGTCGGACAGGTCTCGGGCGAGGTGCCCGGCTTTGCGCCGCTGCCCTTACAGGTCTCGCACTCTTCCTTGTAGTCGATTGTGATTTTCTTCTTACAGCCGAAGATTGCCTCTTCGAAGGTAAGCCGTACGGTCGCGCGAACATTTGCCCCGCGCATCGGCGCATTGGCCGCCTGGCGCTGCGCGCCTCTGCCGCCGCCGAAAAAGCTGCCGAAAATATCGCCGCCGAACATGTCGCCGAAGATATCGCCGAAGTCGGCCGCATTGCCTTCGTAGAAACCGCCGCCGCTGCCGCCGCCGCCCATGCGCGGGTCAAAGGCAGCGTGTCCGAACTGATCGTACTGTGCCCGCTTCTTAGGATCGCTCAGAACGGAATAAGCTTCGTTGATTTCCTTAAAAGCCGCCTCCGCCTGCTTGTCGCCGGGATTCGCATCCGGATGATACTTCTTCGCGAGCATCCGATATGCCTTTTTCAGCGCCGCATCGTCCGCGTCCTTCGAAACCCCAAGCACCTCATAATAATCGCGCTTCTGTTCTGCCATCCTGATCCTTTCTCAAACGGACACGCGAGAGCCCTGCTCCCGCGTGCCATCCGTTTTCTTTAGACTTCCTTGAAATCGCCGTCCACAACACCGTCATCCGGCTTGGAGCCGCCGTTGTCCGCGGCACCCTGGCCCGCCTGGCTCTGCTGTGCGTTCTCATAGACCTTCTGGAAGAGCTGCTGCGCGCTTGCCATCAGCTTCTCCTTGTTTGCCTTGATGTCTGCGACCTGCTCATCCGTCATCGCCTCCGCCGGTGCGCGGTTCACAGCCTCCTTGAGTGCGCTGAGGTCTGCCTCAACCGCCGCCTTGTCGCTGTCGCTGAGCTTCTCACCGACCTCCTGGATTGCCTTCTCGGTCTGGAAGATCAGAGAGTCGGCGTCATTTCTCTCGTCAATTGCCTCTTTCTTCTTCTTGTCCTGTGCCTCGAACTCGGAAGCTTCCCGGACTGCCTTGTCAATGTCCTCCTGAGACATGTTGGAACCGGAAGTAATCGTGATGTGCTGCTCCTTGCCGGTGCCGAGATCCTTTGCGGAGACATTCACGATACCGTTTGCATCGATGTCGAAGGTGACCTCAATCTGCGGGACACCTCTCTTTGCCGGCAGGATGCCGTCCAGACGGAACTGGCCGAGGCTCTTGTTGTCGCGTGCAAACTCACGCTCACCCTGTACCACATGGATGTCGACAGCCGACTGGTTGTCCTCTGCGGTCGAGAAGACCTGGCTCTTCTTGGTCGGGATGGTCGTGTTTCTCTCAATCAGCTTGGTCGCAATGCCGCCCATGGTCTCAATCGAGAGGGAGAGCGGGGTGACATCGAGCAGCAGCACATCGCTTGCGCTCGAATCGCCCGCGAGCTTGCCGCCCTGCACCGCTGCGCCGATGGCAACGCACTCATCCGGATTCAGGGTCTTCGAGGGCTCCATGCCGGTGAGCTGCTTTACCTTCTCCTGCGCGTTCAGCATACGCGTGGAACCGCCTACCAGAAGAACCTTGCCGAGGTCTGCGTTCGTGATGCCGGCATCGCGCATTGCATTCTGCACCGGAATGACGGTGCGCTCAATGAGATCTGCCGTGAGCTCGTCAAACTTTGCGCGGGTCAGGGTCATTGCAAGGTGCTGCGGGCCCTCTGCGGTCGCCGTGATGAACGGAAGGTTAATCTCCGTCGTCGTCGCGGTCGAGAGCTCCTTCTTTGCCTTCTCCGCCGCTTCTTTCAGTCTCTGCAGCGCCATCTTGTCCTTGCCGAGATCCACGCCGACCTGCTTCTTGAACTCGGCAATCATCCACTCGGTAATCTTGTTGTCGAAGTCGTCGCCGCCGAGGTGCGTGTCGCCGTTGGTCGCGAGCACTTCGATGACGCCCTCGCCGATGTCGATGATCGAGACATCGAAGGTACCGCCGCCGAGGTCGTAGACCATAATCTTCTGCTCTTTGTCATTGTCGAGGCCGTAAGCGAGCGCCGCCGCCGTCGGCTCGTTGATGATACGCTTGACTTCAAGGCCCGCAATCTTGCCTGCGTCCTTGGTTGCCTGACGCTGCGCGTCGTTAAAGTACGCCGGAACCGTGATGACCGCCTCGCTGACCTTCTCACCGAGGTAGCTCTCCGCATCCGCCTTCAGCTTCTGCAGAATCATCGCCGAAATCTCCTGCGGCGTGTAGCTCTTGCCGTCGATGGTCACCTTGTAGTCCGTGCCCATGTGGCGCTTAATCGAAGCAATCGTGCGGTCCGCGTTCGTGACTGCCTGGCGCTTTGCCGGCTCGCCGACCAGACGCTCGCCGGTCTTTGTGAATGCGACCACGGACGGTGTGGTTCTGGCTCCCTCGCTGTTCGGGATCACGACCGGCTTACCGCCCTCCATGACTGCCACACAGCTGTTGGTTGTACCAAGGTCAATACCGATAATCTTACTCATTGTTTCTCCTCCTAAAATCAGCTCGTATATAAAAATCAGTTTCCTGTTGTATTCCGATTTAGTTTGCGACCTTCACCATGCTGTGGCGAAGTACGCTGTCCTTGTAGAGATACCCTTTCTGTAACTCCTCCGAGACGACATTCTCGCCGAGCGCCTCATTGTCCTCGTGCATCACCGCATTGTGATACGCCGGGTCAAAGGGCTTACCCTTCGCGTCAATCGCCTCGACGCCCGCCTCCTTCAGATTCTTCAAGAGCTGGCGGTATATCATGTCCATGCCCTCGGCATAGGCCTTGATGCTGCTGTCCTCACTCTCCGGAACCTGCGCGACGCTGCGCTCAAAATTGTCGATGACCGGCAAAAACTTCTCGAGCACCGACTTGGCACCGAGATCAAACATCTGTGCCTTTTCGCGCTCGCTCCGCTTGCGGAAATTTTCAAACTCCGCGAGCGTCCGCTTCAGACGGTCGTTCAGAGCTTCGATTTCTGCCTGTGCTGCGCTGCGCTGCCCGTCTTCGGCAGCCTCTTGGCCGGAAGCGGTCGCAGCGGTCTCTGCCGTTTCTTTTGCCTTGTCTTCCGCTTCGAATTCCGCCGCAGCAGCGGCAGCTCCCATCGCAGCGCGCTCCTCGGCGCTCTGCCGCTCCTCTCTCTCCCGCTCGTGTCTGTGCTTATCCTTAGCCATCGTCTCCTCCGAAATTCTCATCCATTTCACGCATCAGACTGTGCAACATCCTCAGCACCTTCTCATAATCCATGCGCTTGGGTCCCACGATACCGATGGTACCGCAAAGGCCGCCGCCCAGATCATAACGGGCTGTGACTATGCTGCAATCATTCATCTCAGGCACCGGAGATTCCTCTCCGATAAACACCTGAATGTTATCTTTCTCCTCTCCCGTCTGCGCCGCCGCATCCGCCACAATGCGCTTCAAGCGGTTCTTCTCCTCAAAGGTCCGGATGATGCGTTTTGCGCCGCCGCCGTCGGTGAGCTCCGGATACCGGAACACATTGGTCGCGCCGCTGGTATAAATCTGCAACTCTTCTTCCTCCGAGAGCATGCGCCGGAGTTCATCGAGAAGATAGGCGACGAACTCTTTGTTGTCCCCTGCCTCCGCGAGCAGCTTCTGCATAACGCCTTCCTCCGCCTCCTGAATGCTGACGCCGTTTAAGCGCGTATTCAGCAGAATATTGAGTTGCAGGAGCTCCGCATCACCGATCGGCTGCCGCAAGGTCAAAATGCGGTTGCTGATCAGATTGCCCTCGAGTACCAGAACAACCAAAAGGCGGTTCTCATCCATTCTGGAGAGTTGCAACAGCTTGATGCGCGCCCGGCTCGTGTCGGGACCGCTGATGACCGCTGCGTAATTGGTATGGTCCGCGGCAATGCGTGCCATTCTGCGGAGCACCAGCTCGAGGCGATCTACCCGCGCAACAAACCGGCGCTTCATGGCTTCGACCTCATTCTCGGTTTCCCGCAGAATCTCATTGACATAGAAGCGATACCCCTGATCGGAGGGAATACGCCCCGCCGAAGTGTGCGGCTGCAGAAGATAACCCATCTCCTCCAGATCGTACATCTCATTGCGTATGGTCGCACTGCTCAGCGCGCAGCCGGGAAGTTTTGAAATCGTACGGGAGCCGACCGGCTCGCCGGTCTCCATGTAGTTTTTGATCACTGCATTCAGTATCATGACTTTTCTGTCATCCAGCTCCATGATTTCCTCCTTCCCGTTGTTAGCACTCATTTGATTAGAGTGCTAACACCTGCTGTCGTTACTATAGCTGTTTTGCAAGTCCCTGTCAAGCGGGATTCAAAATTTTTTTAGAGAAATTCTCTGCCGCTCTTTCCGCTCGCTTTCCTCTGCCGCACCGGCCGCGCCGCGCGCTTCCGGCGCCGCAAGGCTCTCTGCCCCCCCCCCCTTTGTCCTATGCGTTTCCCGCACACGATTTTCTTGCGCGTTTCCCGTCTCCCATGCTATATTCTAAATTGCAGGCAGAAAAGTAACATCTCTGTAACATTTTGACGTGAAAGGAGACCTTGCATGCGACTTTTGACAAAGTTTTCCGCCCTCGGGCTCAGTATCCTGCTCGCACTCGCCGCAGCCAAGCCTGCCGCGGCCGCAGTCGTGCAAAACAACGCAACCTCCAACAGCCGGACCGAAGAAGTGACCGCTGTCATCGAGGCGCCGAGCGAGGCGCCGGAGACCGCCGTCCCGCTCCCGCCCGTCCGGAACGAGCGCTCGCTTGGCACCTTTAAGACCACGGGCTATTCCAATCCGAACGGCTCCCTCTGCGCCGACGGCTCGGTGCCGAAGGCCGCGCACACGGTCGCATCCGACTGGGGCGTGCTGCCGCGCGGCAGTAAGATCCGCTTTGCGGGCAGCGACACCATCTACACGGTCGAAGACAACGGTGTCCGCGGCCAGACTGTCGACGTCTACTACGCGACGACCGCCGAGGCCTGGGCACACGGTGTCCAGTACCGCGAGGTGTACCTGATTCTCGAGTGAGTCCCCCGCTGTTTTAATTTTAATTGACAGTCCCCCCCTCCTCTGTTTAGAATAAAGTTGTAGTTCTTACAGAATTCTTAAGAGGATACAGAACCATGCACAAACATATGAATGCCATTCAGCGGGCGTGCATCTTTCTTCTGACCCTGCTTCTGTTTCTCGTGCCGCTCAGCGCGCTGGGCGAGCCGAAAGCAGAGCCGGCCCCGGAAGCCGCTGCGGCCGAGACAGGCAGCACTGCCTTTGTCTCGCCGACAGACACTCCCTCCGCGAGCGCTGTCTTCACGGACAGCACGGTGATGGGAGATGTGCAGCACGCCGAAGAAAATCTGAGCGACCAGATTGATGTACCTGCGCTCAACGATGCTCGCGTCGCGGCGCAAAACGCGCTGATTGAGACCCGGACCAATAAAGACCGCGCCTGGCTCAGCCTGAAGCAGGAAGAACAGGCCAAGGCCGAGGCAGCCCAGCGCGCCGCCGAAGAAGCCGCGCGCGCCGCGAGTGAGGCGGCCAGAGAGCGCGCCGAGGCGGAGTCCCGCGAGGCGGCAAAAAAAGCCGCGGCAAAAAAGAACAGCGACAAGCAGAGCAAGACCACAGCCGCCGCAAACCACAGCACGAGCGTCAAGAGCGCCAAAAAAGAGAGCGGCCGGAACGGCAAAAGCCTCGGTGTCTTCAAGCTCACCGCCTACTGCCCCTGCTACGAGTGTTCCAAGGGATGGGGGCGCATGACCAGCTCGGGCAAGATTGCACAGGCCAATCACACGATTGCAACCGATCCCGCCGTGATCCCGGAGGGCACGCGCGTTGTCATCAACGGCACCGTCTATGTCGCCGAGGATGTCGGCAGCGGTGTCGCCGGCAAGCACATCGATATCTTCATGGAGAGTCACTCGAGCGCGCTGAACTTCGGCGTGCAGTACGCGGAAGTCTATCTCGCGGATTAAAAAAAACGCAGGGCGAAAATTCGCCCTGCGTTTTTTTCCGCAACTCTCGCGGCCTCAGAATTCCAGCTTGCAGTCGTGACCGCTCTCCCGGTCCAGAATAATGCCGATCAGGCGCAGCGCGGTCTCATCGCCGAGCGCCTCCCGGCTCACATCGAAATCCTTCCAGTAAAGATGAATCCGCTGCCCGTAGGCATGCTTTCCGAAGCCGCCCCGCAAAATGTCGTCAAACGCCGAGAGATTGTGTCCGGTCTTTTGCTTCCCGTCGGTCAGAACCCGGTCAATCTCCGCATAGAATGTTTCCAAATCCCGGACATGTTTCCCCTCAATCGTAAAGGTCGGCACACTCAGCGCCTCCGTGAGGAGCGGCAGGGCCTTTTCGAACTTGACGCCGTACCAGTGCGCGCTGTCTCCCTCGGTCGCGCGTATGCTCGCGACCACAAAGCGCGCGGCGAGCTTTGTCGCCTCGAAAGCGCTCTTCCCCCGCAGCATGGCGCCGGTAAATGCCGCGGCAAAGCAGTCGCCGGTTCCGTGGCTGCTTCGCGGCACGCGCGGGGTAAAGTCGTAGCGGAGGTCACCGCTCGCGCTGTCATAGACTACATTGCCGATGCGCCCTTCCTCGTAGGAAATACCTTTCAGAATCACATGTTTTGCGCCGAGCGCCGCAAGTTTCCCGAGGAGTTCCCGGATTTCCGCTTCGCTCTGCAGCCCTTCGCGGTATTCGGTGCCGGTCAGCAGGCAGGCCTCTGTGAGGTTCGGGAGAATATAATCCGCTCCGCCGCAGAGTTTCGCCATCTCTTCGACAAAGGCGAGATCAAAGCCGGTGTAGAGAGCGCCGTTGTCCGCCATCGCGGGATCCACAATTCGGAGGCCGCCGGGCGCGAGGAGTGTGTCCATAATCTCCTGCACAATCGCAATCTGTCTCCGACTTCCGAGATAGCCCGTATAAATCGCATCAAAGACAATGTGCTCTTTCTTCCACTTTGCGGCGATTTCCGGCATATCCTCGGTCAGATCCCGGAAGGTAAAGCCGTGAAAATCGGCGCCGGTGTGATTGGAGAGCACCGCCGAGGGGAGAATGCAGGTCTCCACGCCGCAGGCCGAGACGATGGGCAGGGCCACGGTGAGCGAGCATTGTCCCACACAGGAAATGTCCTGTATTGTCAATATTTTCTTATCAGCTGCCATTGTAATGCCTCCTTTTGTTCGACTTGCTGAAAGTATAGCACAGAAAAACGGCAAAGAACAGCTTGCAAAGCATTAAACCCCGTAGTAAGATAGGTTTATATGTTAGATGAGAGGAGTTCCGTATGATGATTTCAACCCGGGGCCGCTATGCACTCCGCGTCATGATCGATCTCGCCGAGCACATCGGCAGTTCTTATATTCCCCTGAAGGACATTGCCGAGCGGCAGCAAATTTCCGAAAAATATCTGGAGTCCATTGTCAAAATTCTGGTCCGCAACGGCCTGCTCGATGCACTCCGCGGCAAAGGCGGCGGCTACCGCTTAAACCGCTCGCCCGCCGAGTACACGGTCGGCAGTATTCTCCGCCTCACCGAGGGCAGTCTTGCGCCGGTTGCCTGCCTCGAGGAAGAGGCCGCCTGCGAGCGCGCGACCTACTGTCGCACCCTACCCATGTGGCAGAAACTGGACCGCCTGGTCAATGACTTTTTCGACGGCTACACGCTCGCCGATCTCGCCGCGCCAAACCTCGCGGGCAATGATTTTGTCATCTGAGCGTTTCTCTTCACACCTCCGTGCCGCCCGGCGCGGGGGTATTTTCTTTTCCTCTCAACATACTGTTTCAAGGAAGATGTACGCGGAGAAAGACCTCGTATATCAAGGGCTTGAAGCGCTTTTTACCAACTCTTTTTGTCCACCCTTCATCTTGCTTCAAAGAAGATAAGAAACCTGCACCGCTTGATTCTGCCGACGTTACAGGGCTTTCTACCAACTCTTTTTGTCCGCTCATCCCGATTTTCTCTCGAAAAAGCGCGAAAAGGAGCCGCTTTGCCGGAAAACAGGCAAAACGGCTTCCTTGTGATTCACTTACATTCGAATTTTAATTAGTCCTGGAACAGCGGCGAAGAGAGATAGCGGTCACCGGAATCCGGCAACAGGACGACAATCGTCTTGCCCTCGGCCTCTTTCCGCTTTGCGAGCTGCACTGCCGCATAGAGCGCCGCACCCGAGGAAATGCCGGTCAGAATGCCCTCGGCTCTTCCGATCTCCCGTCCCTCGCGGAACGCATCCTCATTCGAGACCCGGATGACCTCGTCGTAAATCTTCGTATCAAGCGTATCCGGCACAAAGCCCGCGCCGAGTCCCTGGATTTTATGCGGGCCCGGCTGTCCGCCCGAGAGCACCGGCGAAGCGTCCGGCTCCACGGCAATCAGTTTGACCTCCGGCTTTTTGCTGCGGAGATAGCGGCCCACACCTGTCAGTGTACCGCCCGTACCGACGCCGGAGACAAAGTAATCGACCTCACCGTCGGTGTCTTCCCAGATTTCGGGACCCGTGGTCTTCTCATGCGTCGCCGGATTCGCGGGATTCACGAACTGTCCGGGAATAAAGCTGTTCGGAATCTCCTTTGCGAGCTCTTCCGCTTTGGCCATTGCGCCCTTCATGCCCTTGGCGCCCTCTGTCAGAACGAGCTCCGCGCCGTAGGCCTTCATGAGATTTCTGCGCTCCACGCTCATCGAGTCTGGCATCACAATGATAATGCGATAGCCTCTCGCCGCCGCGACCGAAGCGAGGCCGATGCCGGTATTACCGGAAGTCGGCTCAATGATGACCGAGCCCTTCTTCAGGACACCGCGCTGCTCCGCGTCGTCGAGCATGCCGCGGGCAATTCTGTCCTTCACGGAGCCTGCCGGGTTAAAGTACTCGAGCTTTGCGAGAATGCGCGCCTTTAAACCTTCCTCCGCCTCAATGTGCGTGAGCTCGAGGAGCGGGGTGTGTCCGATCAACTGGTCTGCAGAAGTATAAATTTTCGACATGAGAATACCTCCCTTTCGTCTGTTCGTCTCTGACAGCTATCCTACCCCCTTTTAACATATAAGTCAAGTAGGTTTAAGGATTAATTGCTCGAGAGCTTCGCGACGCGCGCCTGGATGTCCTCCCGGCTCGGGATACTCGCAATGCCGCCGGAGCGCTCCGTCGAGAGGCTCGCCGCCGTCGAGGCGAAGGTGCCGATGTTCTTTAACTCTTCCGCACTGAGTTCTGCGGCGTTCTTGCCGCTCTCCAGAATGCAGGCGAGTGCCGTGCCGCCGAAGATATCGCCCGCACCGGTCGTGTCAATCGGCGAGACCTGCGGTCCCGCACAGTAGGCGAACGCGCCGCTCCGGTTCTTCAGGTAGCTGCCCTTCGGCCCGAGCGTGACCATCGCGAGACTCACGCCGTAGACATTGAGGAGCTTCTCCGCGCCTTCTTCCGGCGTGCACCCCCAGAGAAAGTCCACCTCTTCGTCGCTGATCTTCACGACATCCGCGTGGGAAACCGCCCAGAGCATCTCCCGGCGCGCATCCTCAATCTCCCGCCAGAGCGGCAGGCGGAGATTCGGGTCGCAGGTGATGAGCTTACCCTTTGCCTTCGCATAGGCGACAGCCGCGCGCGTCGCCGAGCGCACCGGCTCATCGGTCAGCGAGAGCGTGCCGAAGTGAAAAGCCTTTGCCTGATCGATTAGCGAGAGCTTGATCTCCTCAAAGCGGAGCTGGGTGTCCGCGCCCGGCTTTCTCGCAAAGCTGAAAGCGCGGTCCCCCTCGCGGTTAAAGGTCACGAAGGCGAGGGTGGTGAAGACATTCTCGTCCTGCACGAGCCCGCTCACATCAATGCCGCAGCGCTCCAGGGTGCCGAGCAACATGACGCCGAAGGCATCCACGCCGACCTTGCCGATGATCGCCGTGCTGTGTCCCAGATTCCGAAGCGCCGCAAGGAAATTTGCCGGTGCACCGCCCGCGTGCGCTGCCATGGTCGGATAGCCTTCCACATCTTTGGATTTCTCCGCAAAATCAATCAACACTTCCCCGAGTGCCACAACTTCTGCCATGTCAAACCTCCTGTCTTTTCACTGCCCTTTGCAGTCTTTGCCTGATATCCGAAGTATAACATACCGAAGCCCTTCCTGCCTTGCGCGATTCTTACAATACTGCTAAACTATAGACATTTTCGCACCTGATTCTGCCGGAAAGGATGGTATGTATGACCGAAGCCAAACAGCAACTCCCCGAAAACAAGATGGGCACCATGCCGGTCGGAAAACTCATTTTTTCGATGTCGGTTCCGATGATGATTTCGATGATCGTCCAGGCACTCTATAATATAGTAGATTCGATTTTCGTCTCGATGATCAGCGAACAGGCACTGACCGCCGTGAGCCTCGCGTTCCCGCTGCAGTCGCTGATGATTGCCTTCAGCACCGGCATCGGCGTCGGCATCAACGCACACCTCTCCCGCGCGCTCGGCGAAAAAAAATTGCAGCGCGCAAACCGGACAGCCGCGAGCGGCCTGTTACTCGAGCTCTGCTTTGCGCTGCTCTTTGTGCTGACCGGCATCTTTCTCGCCGTGCCGTTTTTCCGCGCGCAGACCGCCGACCCTGAAATTTTCTCCTACGGTGTTCTCTACACGCGCATTGTCTGCTGCGGCTCTCTCGGCATCTTCGCGGAAATCACCTTTGAGCGCTTTTTGCAGTCGACCGGCCGCACCACACTCTCGATGTACTCCCAGCTCTCCGGCGCGCTCTTTAATCTCGTGATGGATCCGGTGCTGATCTTCGGCCTCTTCGGCGCGCCGAAACTCGGCATTGCGGGCGCCGCGCTCGCGACCGTGCTCGGCCAGCATCTCTCCGCACTTGTCGCGATTCTGCTGAACCAGACCAAAAATCCCGAAGTCAAGCTGCACGCAAAGTCCTTCGGTTTCTATCCGGAGCTCCTCGGACATATCCTCGCCGTCGGCATTCCGTCGACCATCATGCAGGCGCTCTCCTCCTTCATGGTCTATGCGATGAACCGGATTCTGATTAGCTTCACCGCGACCGCAACCGCGATCCTCGGCGTCTACTTTAAAATTTCGAGTCTCATCTTCATGCCGGTCTTCGGCCTGAATAACGGCACGGTGCCGATTCTCGCCTACAACTACGGGGCCGGCCATAAGCGCCGCATCCTGCGCGCCCTGAAAATCTCGGTTCTGACCGCGCTCGGCTTTATGACCTTCGGACTCCTGCTCTTTGAGCTCCTGCCGGACCTCTTTTTCCGCTTGTTTCATGCCTCGGCCAACATGCTGTCCCTCGGCATTCCGGCGCTCCGCATCATCGGGCTCTGCCTGCCCTTTGTCGGTTTCTCGATTGCGACAAGCTCGGCCTTCCAGGCCCTCGGCAAGGGCTACTACAGCATGCTGGTTTCGATTTGCCGCCAGCTCCTCTTCCTTCTGCCGACCGCCTATCTGCTCGCAAAGACCGGTGTGCTGCAGAATGTCTGGTGGTCCATTGTGATTGCGGAGGGCGCGGGGCTCTTTGTGAGTCTCTTCTTCCTGCTTCGCAGCCTGCAAAAAATAGTCGCCCCCATTCCGGATGACCATGTGCTGTGATTGCGGGACAAGTGAACCGACACGCACATTTGACTTAGAAAGCAGGTATTTCTTTGTTACAGAACAGTCTTCTCGGCATTCTGATTCCGTTTGCCGGCACCACGCTCGGCGCGGCCGCGGTCTTCTTTTTGAAAGAGACCCTGAGCCGAAACATTCAGCGGGCGCTGACCGGCTTTGCGGCCGGTGTCATGGTCGCCGCTTCCGTCTGGAGTCTCCTGATTCCCGCGCTCGAACAGAGCGCGGAAGGCGGGCTCGGCCATTTTGCCTTTCTGCCCGCCGCAATCGGCTTCTGGATCGGAACGCTCTTTCTCCTGCTCCTCGACAAACTGATTCCGCATCTCCACCTGTACGCGGAAAAGGCCGAGGGCAGAAAAAGCCGTATCTCCAAAACCGCGATGTTGCTCCTCGCCGTCACGATTCACAACATTCCCGAGGGCATGGCGGTCGGCATCGTCTATGCGGGCTTCCTAAGCGGCAGCGCAAATATCACGGCGAGTGCGGCACTCGCGCTCTCCCTCGGCATCGCGATTCAGAATTTTCCGGAGGGCGCCATCATCTCCCTCCCGCTGCTCTCCTCAGGGAGCAGTAAGCCCCGCGCCTTCTTCTACGGCCTGCTCTCGGGTGCCGTGGAGCCGCTTGCGGCGCTCGTTATGCTCGCCGCGACCGATTTCTTCATCCCGGCAATGCCCTATCTCCTGAGCTTTGCGGCCGGTGCGATGCTCTATGTGGTCGTCGAGGAATTAATCCCCGAAATGTCGGAAGGAGAGCACTCCGACATCGGGGTCCTCTCCTTCGCGCTCGGCTTTACTCTCATGATGGCGCTCGATGTGGCGCTCGGCTGAAGTAAAGCCGCCTGTATTTTATTTTGCGACATAGCTCTCCGGCTCGTAGAAAATAACCGTCGTGCCGCCGTTCTCAAAGGTGAACGGGACATGCAGAAGGTTTGAAAGCGCGGCATGTACCGCCGCCTGTCTCTCCTTCTCCACATAAAAGAGAAGAAAGCCGCCGCCGCCCGCGCCGAGCAGTTTGCCGCCGAGCGCGCCGGCTTTTTTTGCGTCCGCATAGAGCCGGTCAATCGAATCCGTCGAAATCTTCGCGCTGACACCGCGCTTTAACTGCCAGCTCGTGTCAAGCATGCGCCCGAACTCATTCAGGTCGCTCTCCTTATGAATCAGAATTTTCTCGGCCTCATCGACCAGCGCGCACATCTCTCTAAGTTCCGCGGTCTTATCCGAGAGGGCCTTCTTGGTCGCGGTCTGAATGTCCGAGGAAAAACGAGAAAAACCCGTAAAGAAGAGCATGAGATTCTCATTCAGCGCGCGCTTCCGCTCGGCGCTCACAATGACGGGGCTCACGCGGTAGCCGTCCTCGCTGAAGCGGATCACATTGAGACCGCCAAAGGCAGCTGCAATCTGATCCTGCCAGCCGCCGGCCTCTCCGCAGAGTTCCCGCTCGAGGTAGATGGCCTCATCCGCGAGGCGCTTCTTATCCGCATACTTGCCCTTCAGCGCATAGAAGGCATTTAACATCCCGACCGCAAAGCTCGAGCTCGTGCCGAGTCCCGAGCGCGCCGGGAGATCCGCCTCATAGGTTAAGCGCAACTCATGCATGTCGAGGAACTTCATCGCCTCGCGCACGGCCGGATGCTCAATGTCCTCGATTCGCGTCACGCGCTCCAGCTTTGAATACGAGAGCTCGGTGCTGTAGTCGAAGAATCGCGGCAGATGCCGGACATTGACATAGCAGTATTTGTCGAAACTGGTCGAGAGCACAGCGCCGCCGTGCTCTTTGAAGAATTCCGGCATGTCGGTTCCGCCGCCGAAAAACGACATGCGGAAGGGGGTTCTTGTGATAATCATGTCTCGTCTCCAACTGTAAGGCCGAGGGCGCGCGCTCTCGCCATGGCGCTCTCAATCACCTTGTCCATATCGTAATAGCGGTACTCGCCGAGGCGTCCGCCGAAAATCACGGGCTCCCGCGCGCCCATTTCCCGGTAGGCCTCGTAGAGCGCCTGATTCTTTGTGTCGTTGACCGGGTAATAGGGCTCCATGCCCGGTTTCCAGTCCGAAGGGTACTCGCGGGTGATTACGGTCTTTTGCTGCGTGCCGAAGACAAAGTGCTTGTGCTCGATGATGCGCGTATAGGAAATGTCTCGCTCGGTGTAGTTCACGACCGCGCAGCCCTGGTAGTTCTCCGTGTCGAGGGTCTCGGTCTCAAAGCGAAGCGAGCGATACTCGAGCGCGCCGAGCGCATAGTCAAAATACGCATCGATCGGTCCCGTGTAGACCACGGCATCGGCGCGCAGGTTCCACCCCTCTTTGTCCGCGAGATAATCTGTGTTTAAGAGAATATCCGCCTCCGAAAAGAGCGCCTGCACCAGCGCATCATACCCCTCCTCGGGAATGCCCTGGTAGCGGTCGTTGAAATAGTTGTTGTCATAGGTGAGGCGCACCGGCAACCGCCGTATGATAAACGCCGGAAGTTCCGTGCAGGCCTTGCCCCACTGCTTTTCCGTGTAGCCCTTGATGAGCTTCTCGTAAATGTCCCGTCCGACGAGCGAAATCGCCTGCTCCTCGAGGTTTTTCGGCTCGCCCGTAATCTCCGCGCGCTGCTCGTTCAGAATCGCGAGCGCCTCCGCAGGCGTCCGGATATTCCACATGCGCGAAAAGGTGTTCATGTTAAACGGGAGATTGTACATCTCCCCCTTGTAATTTGCGACCGGCGAATTCGTGAAGCGATTCATCGTGACAAAGCGGTTCACAAAATTCCAGACCTCGGCGTTCGAAGTGTGGAAGATGTGCGCGCCGTAGCGGTGCACTTGTATGCCCTCCACGGTGTCGCAGTGAATGTTGCCGCCGATGTGCGCGCGCTTTTCGAGCACCAGGCAACGCTTGCCCGCGCGGGCCGCCGCCTGTGCAAAGACAGCGTTAAAAAGCCCTGCGCCGACCAGGAGATAATCATAGTGTTTCTGCATAGTCCACAGTCCCTCCTCTGTCAAATCCTGTCCTCACGCCGATAGCGTAAAGAGGACAATACCGCCGAGAATCAGGGCGAGCGCCAGAAGTTTTCTCCTCGTAATCCGCTCGCCGAAGAACACGGCGCCGAAAATCAGCATGTAGAGATAGGCGCTCGCCTCCAGAATGGGGCCGAGGCTCAGCGGAATTTTCCGGTAGGCAATCACATCGATCAGCGTCGCCAGAAAAAAGAGCCCATAGGCAAAGATGACCTGCGGGTTTAAATACTCCTCTACGACGCTCCGATGCGGCCGCATCGCCGCTTTTTTGAGGAGCACCTGAGAGAGCGCCGCGATGAAGACCGCGCCGAGGTAAATTGCGAGGTGCAGCCAGGGGAGATTTCTCATGCTTCCCGCCCCCGCGCCGCGCCCGGCAGCGCATAGAGCACAATGCCGGCAATAATCAACGCCGCGCCAAAGAGTTTCCCGGCCGTCACGCGCTCACGGAAAAAGAGGCCGCCGAACACAAGTCCCCAGATAACGGTCGCCGCCTTATTCATGTAGGCGGTCGAGAGCGGCAGGCGCTTAATGATTTGCTGCCAGAAAATTGCGTAGAGCCCCAGAATCAGAATCACCGCGCCATAAAACAGCAGCCAGCGAAAGCTGCCGACCGGGTAGGAAGCCGCTGTCTTCGAGCAGAGGGCCGAGAGACTGTAAAAGAGCACGAGCGCATGCAGGGCGAGATAGATGCCGCCCTTCGAAGCCTGTCTCATTCCGCGAGTCCCTCGCGAATTGCTGTCGCCATATAGTCAATCATCTCCTCCGTCATGCCCGGATAGACACCGACCCAGAAGGTGTCGCGCATGATACGGTCGGTCTCCGTGAGTTCGCCGACAATGCGGTAGCCCTCGCCGCTTGCGCGGAGCGTGTCGAAACAGGGGTGCTTCGTCAGATTGCCCGCAAAGAGCATGCGAGTCTGCACGCCCTTCGACTCGATATAGCGCACCAGCTTCTCGCGGGACACGCCCTCCCGGCAGGTCAGAAGAAAGCCGAACCAGCTCGGGTCCGCATTCTCGCAGGGCTCCGGGAGTATCAGCTTGTCCGCCGCGGGAGAGAGCGCCGCGCGAAGGCGCTTAAAGTTTTCCTTCCGGCGCTCGACAAAGTGCGGAAACTTCTCAAGCTGCGCGCAGCCTATGCTCGCCTGCAAATCGGTCGCCTTCAGATTGAAGCCGAACTCCGAGTAGACATACTTGTGGTCATAGCCCTTCGGGAGTTCTCCGTACTGGCCGTCGAAGCGGTGACCGCAGAGATTGTCGACGCCCGAGGGGCAGCGGCAGTCCCGACCCCAGTCGCGCATGGAGCGGAGAATGTTGTGCAACACCACGTTCTTCGTGTAGACCGCGCCGCCCTCTCCCATGGTCATGTGGTGCGGCGGGTAAAAGCTCGAGGTGCCGATGTCGCCGACGGTACCCGTAAACCGGGTCTCCCCGTCCAGGGTATAGCGACTGCCGAGGGCATCGCAGTTGTCCTCGATGAGCCAGAGCCCGTGGGCGTCGCAAAACCGCTTGACCGCCTTTAAGTCAAAGGGATTGCCGAGCGTATGGGCAATCATCACGGCCTTGGTCTTCGGCGAGTAGGCCGCCTCGAGCTTCGTCACATCGATGTTGTACTGCGGAATGGTCACATCGACAAAGACCGGGACCGCCCCGTACTGCAACATCGGCGTGACCGTCGTCGGGAAGCCGCAGGCCACGGTGATGATCTCATCGCCGCGACGAACGCGCCGCTCGCCGAGCTTCGGAGAGGTCAATGCCATAAAGGCGAGCAGATTCGCGCTCGAGCCCGAGTTCACGAGCGACACAAAGGGGACGCCGAGATAGGCGCCGAGTTTCTTCTCAAAGAGATCCGTATAGCGCCCGGAGGTCAGCCAGAATTCAAGAACCGCATCGGCCGCGTTGACCATCTCCTTGTGGTCGTAGACGCGGGACGCATAGGAAATGCGGTCGCCCGGGTGAAAGTCCCTCTTCTTTTCGCGGAAACGCTCCGCATATTCTTCTACGAGCGCGAGAATTTCCTGTCGCGCCTCCTGTTCTGTCTTATCTTCAAACATGCAAGTTTCTCCTCACCATCGCTTCCAGGGCGCGTTGCCGCTCTCCCAGAGCTCTTCTAACTTTTTCTTTTCGCGCTGCGTGTCCATGCACTGCCAGAAGCCTCTGTGGTAATAGCCTACCAGCTCCCGGTCACGGCAAAGATCCCGGAAGGGTTCCTGCTCAAGCACGGTATCATCGCCCGCAATGTAATCGAAAACGCCCGGCTCAAAGACCATGAAGCCGCCGTTGATCACCGCGCCGTCGCTGTCGTCCTTCTCGCGGAAGGAGCGGATTTCCCCGTTGTCACCGACATCCAGCACACCCTTGGCCTGCCCGATGTTCACCATCGTGATGGTCGCGAGCCGCTTTTTCTCCCGATGAAAGGCGAGCAGCGCATTGAGATCCACATCCGAGACCCCATCACCGTAGGTCAGGAGGAAGGGCTCGTCCCCCACATAGTCGCGAATGCGCTTCACTCTGCCGCCCGTCATCGTGTGGAGGCCTGTGTCAATCAGCGTCACCTTCCAGGGCTCCGCATGCCGCTGCAGCACCTCCATGCTGTTGTTCGAGAGATCGAAGGTCACATCCGAGGTGTGCAGAAAATAATCCGCAAAATATTCCTTGACCACATACTGTTTGTAGCCGAGGCAAATCACAAAGTCGTGAAAGCCGTAGGAGGAATAGTATTTCATGATGTGCCAGAGTATCGGCTGCCCGCCAATCTCGATCATGGGCTTGGGCCGAAGATAACTCTCCTCCGTAATTCTGGTACCGAAGCCGCCTGCAAGAATGACTACCTTCATCGCGTTTCCTCCCTGTCTCAGACATGTAACGCTATCTTAACGCATTTTCGAAAACTTTTCTATGCTCTTAACTTATGCTACACTGATTTCAGTGCAAATGATACAGAAAAACGCTGGGAGGATAGCAAAATGGACGCTTGTATCAAAGAACTGTACCGCATCGGCATTGTTCCGGTTGTCGCAATCGAGGACGCGAACGACGCGCTGCCGCTCGCCGAGGCTCTCAAGAAAGGCGGTGTCTCCGCAATCGAGATTACCTTCCGGACCGCGGCTGCCGCAGAGGCCATCCGCACGCTGACCCGCGAGATGCCCGACATGACAGTCGGCGCCGGCACCGTTGTCACCAAAGCGCAGGCGGACGCCGCGATTGCGGCGGGCGCAAAATTCATCGTGAGCCCGGGCTTTCAGCCGGAACTTGTCGCCTATGTGCGGGAAAAGGGCATTGCCATGTGTCCCGGCACGGCGACGCCCGGCGAGATGGAACAGGCCATGTCGCTCGGCCTCGACGCCGTCAAGTTTTTCCCCGCCGAGCAGAACGGCGGCTCCGCAATGCTGAAGGCGCTCTCCGCGCCGTATGGGAATCTCCGCTTTATGCCGACCGGCGGCGTGACGCTTGAAAATCTGCAACGCTACTTTGCCCTGAAGCAGGTCTTTGCCTGCGGCGGCACCTGGCTCGCCAAAAAAGAAGATATCCGTGCACACGCCTTTGAGACCGTCACGGCGCGCACCCGCGCGGCTGTCCGTACCATGCTGAACTTTAAGATCAAGCATGTCGGCATCAACTCGAAGGACGACGCGGAAGCAAAACAGAATGCCTCGCTGATTGCCTCGATCTTTGATCTCGACTGCATCGAGACCCCGGTCTCCTTCTTCTCCGGCACCGCTGTCGAAGTCATGAAGTATCAGGGCAAGGGCTCTCTCGGCCATGTCGCGATCGGCACGGACAATGTGGACCGCGCCGAATACTACCTCGCAAAGCGCGGCGTTCGCTTTGACGAGTCTACGCGCAAGGTGGACAGCCTCGGCCGCAGCACCTTCCTCTATCTGGAGGGTGAGATCGGCGGATTTGCCTTCCATCTCATCGAAAACTGATGCGCCGCCTGACGCTCGGCATTCTGGCCCATGTCGACGCCGGCAAGACGACGCTCTCGGAGGCCCTGCTCGTCGCGGCGGGTGCGCTCCGCGCGCCGGGGCGTGTCGACTACGGCTCTGCCTTCCTTGACACCGATCCCGCGGAACAGCGGCGCGGCGTCACAATTTTCTCCAAACAGGCCTATTTTGAGACCGGCGACCTCGCCGTGACCCTGCTCGACACGCCGGGGCACGTTGACTTCTCGCCCGAAGCCGAGCGCGTTCTTCAGGTTCTGGATCTCGCGATTCTCGTCATCAGCGCGGTCGAGGGCGTGCAGAGTCATACGGTGACGCTCTGGCAGCTCCTGCGGCGCTACCGAGTCCCCTGTGTCGTCTTCTTCAATAAAACCGACCGGCCCTGCGCGTCAAAAGAGACGCTGCTGGCCGCCCTTCGCGCGCAGCTTGGCGGCGACTTCATCGATTTTTCCCGCCCGGCCGCTTCGCCGGCGCGCGCCGAGGAACTCTCGCTCCTCGACGAGCGTTTCCTAAACCGCTATCTCGAGGACGGCAACTGCCCGTCCGACGAAGAACTGGCGGCGCTCCTTCGGGCGCGCCGCTTTTTCCCGTGCTTCTTCGGCGCCGCCCTCCGCCAGCAGGGTGTGAAAGAACTGCTGGACGGCATCTCGGCGCTATTCGTGCCCCCCGCCTATCCGGCGGACTTCTCGGCGCGCGTCTTTAAAATCGCCGCGGATGAGAAGGGCGCGCGCCTCACATTTTTAAAGGTCACGGGCGGAACGCTCAGTTCCAAAATGCCGCTCCCGCCGCTCAATGAAAAAGCCGAGCAGCTTCGCCTCTACTCGGGGCGCTCCTATTCCCTCCTCAAGGAGGCACCCGCCGGCAGCATCATCGCGGTGACCGGTCTCGCGGAGAGTCTGGCCGGCATGGGGCTCGGCGCCGACCACAGCGAACACACGTTGCCTATTCTTACCCCTGTGCTCCGCTATCGTCTGATTTTACCGGAAGGTGCGCAGTGGAGCGAGTGGCTGCCGCGCTTTCGTTCTCTCGAAGAGGAAGAGCCGAGTCTCCGCTTCCGCTTTGACAGCGCTAACAGCGAACTGCAGGCATCCCTGATGGGCGAGATGCAGGTTGAAATCCTGAAAGAACTCTTTTTGCGCCGCTTTTCGCTCGCGGTCGAGTTCGAGCCGGCGGGCGTCAGCTACCGCGAGACCGTCACAAAAACCGCCGAGGGTGCCGGACACTTTGAACCGCTCCGCCACTATGCGGAAGTGCATCTCCTGCTGGAACCGCTTGCGCCGGGCAGCGGTCTGCAGACCGAGAGTGCGCTCACGCCGGAACAACTCCCCGTTCAGTACCAACAGCAGGTACTCCGCACGCTCGAAGAAGAGGAAATTCCGGGCATCCTGCTCGGCGCACCGCTCACAGATATCAAAATCACCCTGATTGCGGGACGCGCCCACGAGAAGCACACCGAGGGCGGCGACTTCCGGCAGGCGACCGTACGCGCACTCCGCGCGGGGCTCTATGCCGCCGCGCCCAAGGTGCTGGAACCCTGCTATGACTTTTCGCTGCAACTTCCGGCCGCCTCGCTCGGGCGCGCCCTCCATGACCTTGAGCGCATGGGCGCTTCCTTCGCGCTCGGCGAGGCCGGGAGCGCGGAGCGCGCCGAAGTGCACGGACAGGCGGCCGTCGCCGCCATGCAAAACTATGCCGCCGAACTCCGCCGATATACCAAAGGCGAAGCTTCGCTCTCCCTCTCCTTTGCGGGCTTTTTCCCCTGCCGGGACAGCGAGGCCGTGATTGCCGCGCGGGGCTACGATCCCGCGGCCGATCTCGCCTTTCCGGCCGACTCGGTCTTCTGCCGCCACGGGAGCGGCGAGACGGTTTCCTATGAGGAAGCGCCCCGCTACATGCACCTCCCCTACCGGCGCGATCGGAACGCCGCTGCGGAAGAAAACGGCGAAGACCCCCTCGTCCGCACAAAAAAAGAGAGCGCCCCGCTCTCTTTGGAAGAAATCGATGCGATTTTGGAACGCACCTTTTACCGGAACCGCCGCGAGGACAAAAAGCGCCCGGAGGCGAAACGCCGGGAGGCAAGCGAGGCAGCAAAAGAGCGCGCTTACCGCGCGCTCCGCACCGCCGCGCCAAGGAAGCGGTTTCTCCTGGTCGACGGCTACAATATTATTTTTGCGTTTCCCGAGCTCCGCGCCCTCGCGGAAGAAAACATCGACAGCGCGCGGCTTGCGCTCCTCGACCTTCTCTCCGACTACCAGGGCTTTACCGGCGTCACCCTGATTGTGGTCTTCGACGCCTATCGGCGGAAGGATCACAAGGAGGAACGCTATCCCTGGCACAATCTGTTTGTCGTCTACACCAAGACCGCCCAGACCGCGGACAGCTATATCGAGAGCTTTTCGGGGCGCCACGCGGCGACCGACAGCGTGACCGTCGCGACCTCGGACGGTCTCGAGCAGATCATTGTGCGGAGCCAGGGGGCTCTCCTGCTCTCGGCGAGCGAGCTCCGCGAAGAGATGCTCCGCGCCCACGGCGAGGGACTTTCCGCCCCCGCAATGACGGAGGCGGCCCCCAAAAACCGCCCCTTTGCGGACAAGCTCAGGCGCCCAGAATCCAGTGAAGAAGCGCCGTAAACGGCAGGCGGTTGCCGACCAGAATGCAGACTGCCGCGAGCGGAAGCGCTGTCAGGGCATCGATTACGACATGCTGCTTCGTAAAGAGCGTCGAAACCACGATGCCGAGCGCGACCGGTGCCGCAATCGCTGCGACGGCGAACGGCAGGCCGGGCGTTGCGCCGACAAAGTGTAACACGAGATAGCACATCGAGCAGTGCATACTCGGCGCGCAGTTGACGCCCTTATAGCTCCCCCGGAACACAAGCCGCATAGCCTGTCCCGAAACAGTATCCGGCGCCTCGGGGCGCGCAAAACTCGTCGGGTAGGCG
The DNA here is from genome assembly GCF_057248925.1 of Stomatobaculum sp. Classification (NCBI taxonomy): domain Bacteria; kingdom Bacillati; phylum Bacillota; class Clostridia; order Lachnospirales; family Lachnospiraceae; genus Stomatobaculum; species Stomatobaculum sp. The sequence continues at coordinate 18,090 of NZ_DBHIHF010000008.1, read as the reverse complement.
AGGTAGCAAAAAAGGCTCAGCGCGATGTCCAGAAGAATTGCCGTCTGGTAGCGCGCATAGGCCATCGGATCCGCCGCAAAAAGAGCGAGCGGAAACAAAAGGATTAACGGAAACCAGAGCACATAGATATAGACAAAGGCGGGCACGAACGGTATGTGTCCGTCTATTTTTTTTGCCACATTGTGCGGCTTCCCCTCAAAGACCTCGACGCCGAAGTACAAAAGAGTCTGCAGGCCGAGAAGCAGGATCTCGGCGAGCAGAACCTTGATTCGAATTCCCATGACTCAGCGCTCCTCCCGGAAATACGAGAGACCAAGGCTCGCCGGCGGCTGATCCTCCGGCCGGTTTCTCCGACCCGTCTGAATCAGAACCAGAATGGTCGCGAGATAGGGCAACATCTTAAAAAGCTCCTGCGCCGAGCGATTCAGGCCCGGAATGTAGAGATACAGAATATAGAGACCGCCGAAGAGGAAGGAACCCCAAATTGCCTTTCTCGCGTTCCAGACCGAGAGGATGACCAGAGCGACGGCGAGCCAGCCGCGGTCGCCGAAGCCGTCGTTCGCCCAAGTGCCGCCGAGATATTCCATCACAAAGCAGAGACCGCCGAGTCCGGCGAGTGCAGCTCCGACCACGGTCGAGACATATTTCACGCGGTTCACATCGACCCCGGCAGCATCCGCCGCGGCCGGATCCTCACCGACTGCCCGGATTTCGAGTCCCTTCCGGGTGCCTGTCAACAGGAAGGCGAGGCAGAGCGACAACGCAATCGAGAGGTAGGTCAAAAAGCCGAAGGAAAAGAAGGCCTTGCCGACAAACGGCAGGCCCGAGAGGCCGGGCAGACTCTGCCGGTACGCCGCTGCCGTGAGCTTCGTGGAAATCTGCCCCACGCCGCCCGCGAGCTGTGAGAGCGAGCCGCCGAAGAAATTGCCGAAGCCGACGCCGAAAGTGGTCAGCGAGAGACCCACGACATTCTGGTTCGCGCGGAGCGTGACCGTCAGGAAGCTGTACAAAAGTCCCGCGAGCATTGAGACAAGCAGCGCCGCGCAGAGAGACACCAGCAGACCAAACAGCCCGGACGCGCGGTCGCCCGCCGCTCTCTCATAGAAAAAGGCCGCAATCAGCCCCGAGACACCGCCCATATACATGATACCCGGAATGCCGAGGTTTAAATTGCCCGCCTTCTCGGTCAGAATTTCCCCGTTCGCGCCGTAGAGAATCGGGACGCCCTGCAGGATGGCGCGCTGCAAAAAAGTGGAAAGCAAATTCATTTCGTCGCTCCTCTCTTTCGAAGTGTCAGTCGGTAGCGGACAAAGAACTCACAGCCGATCAGGAAAAAGAGCACGATTCCCGTGATGATGTCCGAAAAGTTCTGGTTTAACTTAAACTGCGTCGCAATCTGAATGGCACCCTGCTGCATGAAGCAGAGAAGAATCGCGGTCAGCGCCATGAAGAGCGGATTGAAATTCGCCATCCAGGCGACCAGAATCGCCGTGAAGCCGCGCCCGTTTGCCGTGCTGACGGAGAGCGTGTGCCCCGCGCCGCCCACAATCACCGCGCCCGCGAGACCGCAGATTGCGCCGGAAATCGCCATGGTCCGAAGCATGACGCGCTGCACCGAAATGCCCGCATAGCGCGCCGTGTTTTGGCTCGCGCCGACCACCGAAATCTCAAAACCCTGCTTGGTGCGCGTCAGATAGAGGTGCATGAGCACCGTCACGAGGAGGATGATGCAGAGGCCGAAGATATACTGACTGCCCGCAAACCCTGTGCCGCCGATGCGCGGAAACCAACCCGCGCGCGTCGCCTGGTTGATTGTGCCGATGCTGTTCGAGCCCTTCGGGTTCTCCCAGAAACAGATGGCAAAGGTCACCAGCTGCAGGGCGACATAGTTCATCATGAGCGTGAACAAGGTCTCGTTCGTGTGATAGCGCGCCTTGCAGTAAGCGGGAACGAGGCCCCAGACCATGCCGAAGAGCATGCTGCAGACGAGCATCAAGAGGAGGAGCAGCGCATTCGGCAGTTTTCCGCCGAGGAGTATCATGAGTCCGGCACTCGCAATACCGCCGACCAGAATCTGTCCCTCCGCGCCGATGTTCCAGAAGCGCATGCGGAAGGCCGGCGTGAGACCGACCGCGATTAAGAGCAGAATGCCGCTCTCCCGTATCGTAACCCAGAGGCGCCGCGGGTTTCCGACCGCGCCGGTGACCAGTGCCTCATAGACCCCGAGCGGGTTCACCCCGGTCACGAGCACAATGACTGCCGCGCAGGTCACGAGCGCGAGCAGCAGCGCAATCAGATGAATCAGCGCAAGCTTCCCGAAAGAGATATAGCCGCGCTTATGCATTTGAAACAGTGGTTCCCGACTCTGTCTCATGTCTCGCTCTCCTCTCCGCCCATCATTCTTCTTCCCAGTTCTTCCTTGCTCGCCGTGCGCGCATCCAGAATCCCGGCACTCTTACCGCCCTGCAGCACGAGAATGCGGTCGCAGAGTTCCAGAAGCACATCCAGATCCTCGCCGACGCAAATCACGGCGCTGCCTTTCTTTTTCTGCTCGTTCAGGAGCTGATAAATCATGTAGGAGGAGTGAATGTCGAGGCCGCGCACCGGGTAGGCAGCCATCACGACCTTGGGGCTTCCGAGTATCTCTCTGCCGACCAGCACCTTCTGGACATTGCCGCCCGAGAGCCGCCTGATTGGGGTCGCCGTGCCGGGCGTCGCGACCGAAAGCTCTTCGACAATCTGCTCCGCCTGCTCCTTCGGTTTCTTCCGGTCGGTCACAAAGCTCGCGCCGCTCCGGTAGGAGCGGAGCATCACATTGTCCGTCAGATCCATGCTGCCGACCAGCCCCATGCCCAGTCTGTCCTCCGGCACAAAAGCGAGGCGCACGCCGAGCGCTTCGATGGCTGCCGGTGTCATGCCCTTTAAATCCTTCTCGCTCCCGTCGTCCTCCCCGTAACAGATTTCTCCGCTGTAGGGCACCAACCCCGCTATGGCCTCGAGAAGCTCCCGCTGGCCGTTTCCGGCGATGCCGGCAATGCCCAGAATCTCGCCGCCCTGTAGCGTGAGGCTCAGATTCGAGAGCACCGGGACGCCCTCTGCGTTCACGCAGGTGACGTTTTCGAGGCGAAGTCGTCTCGGGCCGTTTAAGGGCGCCGCACGGTCTATGCCGAGCTTCACCTTCTCGCCGACCATCATCTCGGTGAGCAGGGTCACATCCGCCTTTGCGGTCTCGACCGCGCCGATGTACTGTCCCTTTCTAAGCACCGCAACGCGGTCCGAAAGCGCAAGCACCTCCGTCAGCTTGTGCGTGATAATCAGAATCGACTTGCCGTCTTCCCGCATCTTCCGGAGAATCGCAAAGAGGCGCTCGGTCTCCTGCGGGGTCAGCACGGCGGTCGGCTCATCGAGAATCAGGATGTCCGCGCCGCGGTACAGAACCTTCATAATCTCGACGGTCTGCTTCTCGGAGACCGAGAGCTCGTAGACCTTCTGCTTCGGATTCAGCCGAAAGCCGTAGCGCTCCGCGAGTTCCGCGAGGCGCTGCTCCGCTGCCTTCAGGTCGTATTTGCCGCCCCGCTCGCCGAGGATGATATTCTCGGCCGCACTGAACACCGGAATCAGCTTGAAGTGCTGGTGTATCATGCCGATGCCGAGCCGGAACGCATCCTTCGGGGACTGAATGCTCGCAACCTCGCCGTTTACTTTGATCTGTCCGCTGTCCGGAAAATAAATGCCCGAGAGCATATTCATGAGCGTCGTCTTGCCGCTCCCGTTTTCCCCGAGGAGCGCCAGTATCTCTCCCTTCTTCAGCGAAAAGCTCACGCGGTCGCTCGCCGTGACTTCGCCGAAGCGCTTGGTAATCTCGCAAAACTCAATTGCGTTTTCTGCCACAGTTTCCTCCTAAAAGCCGCTGGCTTTGAATCAAAAAGCCTCCTGCCGTCGCAGGGGGCTTTTTGTGGGTCTTTCCTGGATTAGTTTGCGGTCGCCTCGATGCCATCGACAATCAAGTCAAAGCTCGGAGAAGAGCGGTACTCCGACTCGTGGAAGTAACCGTCCGAGACCAGCTCCTGGCCGTTCGGCGCATAGCTCGTAACTTCCTTGCCGTTCACCGTGAAGGTCTTGGTGTCGAAGACATGCAGGGCTCCGTCCTTAATCTTCTGCTCCACTTCCTTCAGTTTCTCCTCGGTGCCCGGTGCAGCCGCCGTGCCGAGCTTCGTGAGACGCACAGCATCCTGCGCAAAGCCCTCCGACCAATCCGTTGCAATCGGCTCACCGGAAAGCACGCTCTGAATCGCGTACTCGTAGTAAACTTCCCAGTTGTTGGTCGGCGAAGTGATTGCCGAATCCGGCGCAACACCGGTCATATCGATGTTATAGCCGACGCAGGGCACCTTCTCCTCTTCCGCAGCGGTCGGCGCGCCGGTCGTGTCAGCATGCTGGCTGATCAGCACGCAGCCGTCGGAAATGAGCTGCTTTGCGGTCTCCGCCTCGACCGCCGGGTCGCCCCAGCTGTTCGTGTAGAGCACCTTCATCGTGGTCTCCGGGACCACGGACTTCGCGCCGAGGTAGAAAGCCGTATAGCCGGAGATTACCTCCGCATAGGGGTACGCGCCGACATAGCCGAGACGCGCCTGATCGGCCTTGATCTTGCCCTCGTCGATCATCTGCTTCAGCTTTAAGCCCGCCGCGACGCCGCTCACATAGCGCGCCTCGAAGATGTCGTCGAAGTAGTTGTGGAAGTTGCTGAGACCGGCACCGGCTGCCTGGTTGCCGCTCGCGTGACAAAAGGTAATCTCCGGGTGGTCCTTTGCGACCTCCAGCATATAGCTCTCATAGCCGAAGCTCGTGCCGAAAATCAGCTGACAGCCCTGGTTTGCGAGATCCTCGGTCGCATCGAGCGAAGACTCGTCCTCGCGGATGTTGGTCTTCAGAATCAGCTGATCCTCGCTGAGACCCAGCGTCTTTGCCGCTTCCTTGAGCCCGTTGATGTGGCTTGCGCTGTAACCCTCGTTCTCATCACCGATTAACAGCATGCCGATTTTTAACTTCTCCTTCGGAACCACCGTCTGGGTCGAGCCGTCCGCTGTCGTCGTGCTCTCCGCCGCAGCCTTTGTCTCTGTCTTTGCACTGCTGCCGCAACCCGCCAGCAAGAGTGCTGCCGAAAGCAGCGCGCAAACCGCCTTTGCCGTCTTCTTCATACTGTTCCTCCCCGTACCTTCTATAATTATATGAATCACCGTGTTCCTTTTGTATACCACATTTTTACCGTGCGCTCAAGTCCTTCTCAATCGCTGACAATGGGCGTGCTGAGCCGCTTGGTCATCCAGACTTCCGGCGAGAGCAGGAAGAGGAGCGGGAAAATCTCGAGGCGTCCGAACAACATATCCACCGAGAGCACAAACTTCGAAAAATCCGAGAACGCGCTGAAGTTTCCGGTCGGCCCGACCATGCCGAGACCGGGCCCTATGTTGTTAAAGGTACAGATGACCGCCGAGAATGTCGTCTCGAAGCTCTTGCCGTCCAGAGACACCAGAACCACCGAGACAATCAGAATGCAGAGATAGGCCGCGAGAAAGGCCGTCGTCCCGAACATCACGCTATTGTCCACGCGGCGCTTGTCCATGCGCACCGAGCGCACGCGGCGCGGGTGAATCATCTGACACATCTGCAGTCTCAGATGTTTAAAGAGCAGCAACACACGCGATACCTTGAGGCCGCCGCCGGTCGAACCCGCCGAAGCGCCGATACACATGACGAGCAGCAGCATGTAGCGCGAGAATTCAGGCCACTTGTCAAAGTCCGCCGTGCAGTAGCCGGTCGTCGTCATGACCGAGGAGACCGAGAAGAAGCTGTCACGGAAGGCCTGCCCGAAATCGCCCGGATAAAACCCGCGGAACACATTGATTGCAATGAGCAGCGAAGCACCGAGCATGATAATCCAGTACCAGCGGAACTCCTCGTTGTGGAGCACATCCTTCCACTTCCGGGTCAGCATCAGATAGTAGACCGAGAAGTTGACACCGAAGAGCGCCATGAAGACACCGATTGTCATCTGCACAAGCTGGCTCGGATAGGCCGCGATAGAATTGTTCTTAATCGCAAAGCCACCCGTGCCCGCTGTGCCGAAAGTGTTCATGACGGCATCAAAAAGCGGCATGCCCTCGAAGAGCAGAATAATCACCATCAGGACGGTCATCGCAAAGTAGATGATGTAGGTAATCTTTGCGGTCGTCGAAATCTTGGGCACCAGCTTGCCGACCGAGGGGCCCGGACTCTCCGCCTTCATGAGCTGTAAGGGGCCGCCGTCGCCCTTTGCGAGCGGCAGAATCGCGAGCAGGAAGACCAGCACACCCATACCGCCGATCCAGTGCGTAAAACTTCGCCAGTAGAGCAGACCGTGCGACATGGCCTCGACATTCGTGAGGATACTCGAGCCCGTCGTCGTGAAACCGGACACCGTCTCAAACCAGCAGTCTATGTAGCGCGGAATCTCCCCGCTGATATAAAAGGGCAGCGCCCCAAACAGCGAGAGCACAATCCATCCGAGCGCACAGACCACAAACCCCTCGCTCATCGAAATGGAGCGGTGACTTCGGATGCAGGAGAGCAAGATTCCAGGAATCATGGTGATAATAACAGCAATGACAATCGCGCGCTCGCTCTCCGGTTCCCGGTAAGCAGCTGCTACTGCAATCGCCGGCAGAAGAAAAATCCCCTCCACAAGGAGAATATAACCTATGTATTTTCCAATCAAACGGTAATTCATGCCTCGCCTCCGCGATTTCGAAAGATATCCGTGAGGTTCGAGATCATCTGGCTTGCATTCGCAATGACCACAATCGAATCACCGTGCATCAGGCAGTCCTGACCGCCCGGAATAATGACCTTCTGGTTTCTGACGATGCCTGCAATCAGGATGGAAGACTTTAGAGGCAGTTCCATGATCGGCTTATTCACGAAGGGCGCATCCTCGGGAACGGTGAAGCCGAGCGACTCAATCGAACCGCCGCCAAGCGTATGGAGGGTCTCGACCGAACCCTCGCGCGACTGGCTCGCCGCGCGGGCGTAGCGCGTAATTTCATTGGCGGTCAGCACCTTCGGGCTCACAACCGCGCCGAGGTGCTCCTGCCCGAAGAGATTCACATACTCCGTCCGGTTCACCTTTGTGATGGTCTTCTTCGTGCCGATCGAGTGGGCATAAAGGGAAATCATGATGTTTTCCTCATCGATGCCGGTCAGCGGAACCACCGCGTCCATATTCGCAATGCCCTCTTCCGCGAGCACATGCTGGAGCGAGCCGTCGCCGTGGATGATGGCGGCGCCCGGCAACAGGTCCTCAAGTACCTCGCACTTTTTGAGATCCGTCTCCAAAATCGTCACATGCAAACCCGAGCGCAACAAGTCGGTCGCGAGGTAGCGGGCAATTGCGCTGCCGCCGATGATCATCACATTCTTCACATCAAGCGTCCGGATGCCGAAGCGGTGCAGAAGCGCGGGCAAATCCGCGGTCGCAGCCGCAAGGCCCAGCTTATCGCCGGCGCGGAGCTCGGTGGAGCCCGAGGGAACCAGCACCTCGCCGTTTCGTTCAATCGTACAAATCAATGCCTTTTTATCGAGAACGTTTGTGAGCTCCGAGAGCTTCCGCCCGGTGAGTTTTCCCTCCTCCGGGACAATGAGCTCGACCATCTCCGCGCGGCCGCCCGCAAACGAGTTCCGCGTGAGGAAGGTCGGAAACTGGAGCAGACGAAAAATTTCCTTCGCGCAGGTTTTCTCCGGATTGACCGAGACATTGATGCCGAAGCTGGTCTTTAAGAGGTTCATCTCCCGGTCGTATTCGGGGCTGCGGACACGCGCCACCGTATAGTTGCAGCCGAGTTTCTCCGCAACCAGCGCAGTCAGAAGATTCACCTCGTCGCTGTTGGTCACCGCAATCAAAAGGTCGGCGCTGTCCGCGCCCGCCTCCCGGAGAATCTCAATCGAGGCGCCGTTGCCCGGTACAACCGCGACGTCCAGCTTCTCCTGCATAAATTCAAGCCGCGCCGGATTGCTATCCACGACCACCACTTCATGCCCTTCCCGCGAGAGCTGCTGCACGAGAAGTTCGCCTATTTTTCCGTTACCTACCACAATAATCTTCATTATTTCGATAAACACCTTTCTTGGGGCTAAATAACTTTTCTATCATAGCACACTTTTTCGCGAAACATTGCCGCTTGCGTCTGAATTATTTTTGACTTTCTCTTGTCAACGCACTTTCCTCTCGCTATAATAGTGCTTGTGTTTTTAATAGACACAAGTCTATTAAATGCCAAGCGTTCATTACCGGTGCAAATACCGGCTGTTATGTATAGAACAACACAAAAGGAACAAAGGAGTCTTGCAGTATGAACAGCAACAGAACAGTGCAGAGAAAACCGCTCCGCCGCGGTGGCAGACAGTTCGCAGCCCTCATCCTTGGCGCAAGTCTTGCGCTCAATCTCCCCGTCGCAGTGCAGGCCGAAGTCACGAGCGGCGTGCACCCGACTGTCGACGAGGCCTATTATGTGACTCTCGACAGCTACGGCAACCCGACCGATGCCGCCGTTGTGAAAAGTTATGCACTGAACGGCGCGACCGAGATTGTAGATCACGGAACCTATGACAGCGTCGAAAACCTGACGAACGGCGTGAAACCCGAAATCAACGGCGACACCGTCCGCTTCTCGCTCGGCGAGGGCGCGCCTTCACACTTCTATTTCGAGGGAAAGACACGCGCGCCGTTTGAGACCCTGCCCTTTCAAATTTCGATTCAGTATCTGCTGAACGGTGTGCCGACCGACGCCGCAAAACTCGCCGGCGAAAAAGGTGTGGTTGAGATGCATATCCGCGCTGTCCCGAATCCGGCGAGCAGCGAATACCAAAAAAATAACTGGTTTCTGACTGCTGCGGCTGTCTTCAATCAGAATGACATTCTCTCCCTCACGGCGCCGGACGCACAGATACAGACCGTCGGGAATCTGAAGACGGCCCTCTTCGTCTGGCTTCCGGGCGAGTCGCAGGAATATGTCCTCTCGGTCGGCGCGGAGGACTTCAAGTTTGACGGCTTCACCTTCCTGCTCGGCCCGGTCAATGCCTCCGGCCGTCTCGGCGACCTGAAAAAATTACAGGATGACAAACAAGACGTTCAGAAGTCCTGGGACAGTCTGAATGCCGCGAGCGATCGGCTCTTTGACGCGGCCGAGGGCATGCAGGGCAAGTTAAATCAGGCGGCAAACGGTCTCGACGGCCTGAATCAGGTTCGAAAAAACGTGCAGAGCCGCGAGAGCGAGTTCTACGGAAACCTTGACAACTTTCTCGGCAACATGGACGGACTTGACAGTGCGCTGGCACCTGCGAGCGGTCATCTGAATTCCGCGAATCAGACGGTCGGCGAACTACATGACAATCTCTCCGCGGTCAATGAAAGTCTGCTCACCCTGCAGCGGCATTTAAAGGAGAGCGAGAGCACGCTCAGTGCTCTGCAGAACAATATGGAGAGCTTTCAGGATGCAAGCGACGATTTGGACAGCGACAGCCGCAACATCAAAAACGATCTCCGGACACTTCGCTCTCTCAGTGAAGCCGGAAAGACCGGTGCGAATCAGAAAATAAGCGGCACTTTGCAACAGATGAGCGCACTCTACCAGGGGTACGCGCAGTACATGCAGGCGCACGGCCTGCAGCCCGTCGACGCGGGCGGTACCGGCAGCAATCGCATCCGGATTCGCGCAACCAATCTCGGCACAACCTCAAATGCCGGCGGTATCGACTACACCGCCGATGCCGAACTCACGCCGTCGCCGCAGTATCCGCAGGGCAGCTTCCAGGACTTTGCCGTTCAAAAACTCGCCTCGCTCGGCTATGACAGCGAGCAGATTGCCTATGCCCTTGCGCTCTGGAACCAAAGAGACACGGTACAGGCGGCAGCCGCGGGCGCAAACGAAGTCTACGGCAAGATCGATGCGCTCGGCAACGACCTCGATGCGCTCCGTCTCTCCTCGCTCTACGATGCCCTTTACGGCAGCAGTGCGACCGGAAGTCTGGCGGCCTCGGATGTAAAGAAGCTCTCCGCGGACATCCGGCAGAGCATCGATGCGCTCGACCGGGTCTATCGGACTGCGGACGGTTATCTGCCCGCCCTGCAGGCGACCCTCGGCGATGCCGCGACCCTCAGCGACACCGTACGCGCGGATACCGAGAGCCTCACGGCGCTGCTCCGCACCTCGCGCGATATTGTAAAGAGCAACAGCCCTGCGTTCCACCGGAGTGCCGACCTCGCACTCGATGCGAGCGCCTCGATTCTCCGTCAGAGCGCCTCGGCACTTGACAGCACCGACGCGATGCGGCAGGCGGCCGACAGCATCCGCGACTTAGTCGATCAAAAGTGGAACGAAAATACCGGCGAGAAGACCCGGCTCTTCTCGCTCGACGCCGCTGCGGCTCCCGAGTCGCTGACCTCCTCCGAGAATGCGGACGTGAGCTCTGTCTCTGTCATGCTCCGGAGCGCGGAAATTAAGACCGCCGCGCCGGACAGCCATGTGAAGGGTGCGACCGGGCAGAAGAAGACCGGGCTCTTTTCGCGCATCCGGAAAATGTTTGCGGACATCTGGCACGACCTGACCGGCTGGATGCACCGCTGAAACAGGAGGAACCGTTATGATTCACAAGTTGGCAAGACGCATCACCGGGAACCCGAAATTTGTTCTCTTTGTCGCCGCCTTACTCTTAATTCCGGCGCTGCTCGGTTATATCGGCACCCGGACAAACTACGATGTTCTCTCCTATCTTCCGGAGGATGTGCGCTCCGTGCAGGGCGAAAAGCTCCTCGAAGAGCCCTTTCAGGCCGCTGCGACCTCTATGGTCGTGGTCGAGGGCATGCCGCCGTCCTATACCGATGACTTACTGGAGAGCATCCGGAAGGTGCCGCATGTCAGCAATGCCTTTTGGCTTTCCGGCACGCTCGGCATCCAGGTGCCGACCGACATGCTCCCCGCAAAGCTCCGCGACAGCTTTTACGCGGGCGATGCGACTCTCATGATTGTTCAGTTCGACACCGCGCTCTCCGCCGACGAGACCATGGACGCGATTGTCGAAATCCGGAAGCTCACGAACGAGAAGTGCTTCGTTGCGGGCATGTCGGCCATGGTGGAGGACATCAAAGAACTCGTGATCTCGGAGCTGCCGATTTACACCGTCATCGCCGTCATTCTGATGCTGACCGTGTTGCTCTTAAGCTTCGAGTCCTATGTCATGCCCTTTTTGCTGCTCGCGAACATCGGCATGGCCATCCTCTACAATATGGGCAGCAACCTCTTCCTCGGCCAGATTTCTTATATCACCAAGGCGATTGCAGCCATCCTGCAACTCGGCGTGACCGTCGATTACTCGATTTTCCTCTATCACCGCTATGAGGAGGAAAAAGAAAAAAATCCGGACAAGCGGGAGGCCATGGCAAACGCAATCACAGCGGCTTTTACCTCACTCTCCGGCAGTTCGCTCACGACCATTGCGGGCTTCCTCGCGCTCTGCGCGATGCGCTTCACGATGGGACGCGACATGGGCATTGTCATGGCAAAAGGTGTCGTGATCGGCATTGTCTGCGTGATTATGATTCTGCCCTGCCTCTTCCTCGTCTTTGACGACGCGATTGAGAAGTATAAGCACAGATCCCTATTCCCGGATTTCACGGGCTTTAACCGCTGGCTGCTCCGCCACCGCCGCCTCTGGATTATCCTCTTTCTCTTCGCGCTGGTGCCCGCCTATTACTCGCAGAAAAATACCGACATCTACTACCAGATTTCCCGCTCCCTGCCTTCAAACCTCCCCTCTCTCCGCTCGAATGAGAAGTTGAAAGAGGACTTTCAAACGGCGACCGAGCATGTCGTAATTCTGGACCGCTCGGTGGACAACGGCAAGCTCGGAGAGATGGAGGATGCGCTGAAGGCCGTGCCCGGCATCAGCCATGTGGTCTCCTATCACAGTCTGACCGGCAGCGGTATTCCGGACTTTTTCCTCCCCGAACGGGTGCGGAAGATTTTTCTCTCCGACGACTACCAGCTTCTCATGATGACCTCGGACTTTGAGGCCGCGACCGATGAGACCAAGGAGCAGTTGGCCGAGATTCAGGAGATTGTGCACCGCTACGATCCGAACGCCTACCTGACCGGAGAAGCCGCGATGACCGAGGATCTGCGCGAGGTCTTTACCCGCGACAATATCATCACGAACTATCTCTCGATTCTCTCGATTTTCGTGATTGTCATGTTCGTATTCCGCTCTTTCACGGTACCGGCCGCCCTGATTCTCGCGATTGAGCTCGCAATCTACATTAACCAGGGACTGGTCTACTGGATGGGCGGCAGCATCTCCTTTATCGCGCCGATTTTAATCAGTGCAATTCAGCTCGGCGCAACCGTCGACTATGCGATCCTCGTGACCTCCCGCTTTCAGGAAGAGTTGCGAAGCGGCAAGGACCGCGAGGAGGCTGCGATTCTCGCCGGTGCCACGAGTGACGCCTCGATTATCACGAGTTCGCTCGGCATGTTCGCCGCGACAGTCGGCGTTGCCGTGGTGTCCAAGATGTACCTGATCAAAGAAGTGTGCATGTTGCTCGCGCGCGGCGCCCTGATTTCCGCCTTCATCGTCGCCTTCATGCTGCCCTGCATCCTCTATGTGCTGGAACCGCTCTTCCGGCGCACCAGCTTACACTGGGACAAACTCCCGGCGGCAAAGCAAAAACAACAGCGCAGCGAAGCGCAGGCAGAAGGGGCCGCAGCAAGCGCCGCCGCTCTCTGAGAGCTGCCGGAACAGCGCAAGGCTAAGCAGACAAAATATCAAAGAACCCCGGGGACCAGGCGGTCTCCGGGGTTCTTTGGCTGTATGGATATCACGCTTTGTCTCAGTCGTCTCTGTCCTGCTGGATAAAGTCGAGATGTTGCTTGTGCGCCTCGACCTCATTGGCACTCAGGAACAGATACTTCCGTATGCCGAAGAGCACTGCGAGCGCAATCACGCCGAGCAGCATATTGACACTGCTCTCGTGCGAGACCAGCAAATTCTTGGTCACCGCAAAAATCATGACCTCTATAATGGAGTCCATATCGTGGCGACAGAGCATCGTGATGAGCTCGAGACACATCAGAATATCCAACACAATCTGAATGAACTCCACAAACTGGCTGTGCGCATCCTTCGGCAGGTGGATCCGCAAATTCACCACCTGAAAAATGACCGCTGCGAAAATAAAGGCGGCAATCACAATCTCCGCCCACATCGCGGCCTGGAAAAAACGTCCCTGCACGCGGTGCAGCGCATGGTTCACTTTCGAATGTTTCTGATACATACAACCTCTGATTTCTCAATTTCGACTGTCGGTATCCGCCTCGCTGCCGTAGACCGCGACCTTCGCGCGCAAGTCATCCAGTCCGTAGGCAATCTGAAGCAGATCCTCCTCGGCAAAATCCTCGCCGAGCGTAAACAGGGTCCGGTAAAACGTCTCGTTGACCGGCGCATCCGTAACCTCTCTCTCGAGCGCACGGTGTACTGCGCCGGAAAGTTCCTGGAGGGTCGAGAGTATCATATACTTTAACGCGCGTACTTCCCGCTCGTCCTCCGCCCAGCTCTCCATGTGAAAGTCACCGGTCAGATCCGGCGCGCCCTCACAGTCGTTGCACTTCGGCGCCTGCAGGCGCTTCCGCATTTCTCTGACCTTTTCGGCTTCCGCCGCGAGTTCCTCCGCCGTCGCAACCGGCGAAGCGCTCAGCATGAGACCCGCAAAGAAAATGCGGTCCTTGTCGCTGATCATATTGAAACTGCCGGTTCCGCCGGTCCGAATCATGCCGACCAGCGCCTCGATGAGCGCCTGTCTCATACTGCCAAGCGTCTGTTCCGCCTTGGCCCAGACCGCCTGCGCGGCGCGCTGATCCTTTCTCGCAAATTCCATCTCTTTGTCCTCTCTTCTCAGCTGCGGCGCTGCCGCAGCACTTCGTAGGCTAGCACACCGGCCGCGACACTCGCATTCAGCGAGTCAATCTGACCGAGCATCGGAATCCGCGCCGTAAAATCGCACTTCTTCCGAACGAGTTCCGAGACGCCCTTGCCCTCGTTGCCGATGACTAAACCCAGCGGTCCCTTCAGATTCAGACTGTACATCTCTTCGCCGTCCATATCGGCCGCGACAAACCAGAGCCCTTCCTTTTTCAGCTCCTCGATGGTGCGCGCCATATTCGTGACCTTTGCGACCGGCGTGTAGTTCAGCGCCCCCGCCGAAGTCCGCGCGACGCTCGCCGTGAGCCCGACCGCGCGGTTCTTGTTGATGATCACGCCGTGCGCACCCACCTGGTTTGCGGTCCGGATAATCGCGCCGAGATTGTAGGGGTCCTCAATGCCGTCGAGCAGAATCAAAAACGGATCCTCGCCCTTTTCCCGCGCGCTTGCCAGAATGTCGCCGAGTTCCGCATAGCTGTAGCTCGCGACCATCGCAATCACACCCTGGTGTTTGCCGTCCTCGCTCATACGGTTCAGGCTCTCCTTGTCGGAGAACAGAATGCGACTCCCCTGTTTTTTTGCCTCCCGCACAATGCTCAGAATCGGGCCGTCCTTTAAACCTTCCTGCACATAGAGCTTGTCGACTGTCTTGCCCGCGCGGAATGCCTCCAGAACGGCATTCCGTCCTTCAATTGCGTTTTCGTTCATGCGCCTGTCTCTCCTCCTGCTCCAGCGCTTCGAGCCCGACTCCGACCAGGTCCCGGAAGCGCTCTTCCTTTCCGCTGAGCCGCCAGTAGCCGACCAGCGCCTCAAACGCAGTCGCAAAGCGGTAGTCAATCATGCTCGCATTTTTCGCCATGGTATTCGCGTGCGCATTCCGTCCCCGACGAAAGACACTGCTCTCCTCCCCGGTGAGCCTGGGCTCCAGATAGCGCGCGAGCTTTGCCTGCGTCTCTGCCTTCACATAGTGCACGGTCTGACCGTGCATGCGGTTCACCGGCTGGTTCCCCCGAGCCAGAATGCGCTCCCGGATATAGAGCTCATAGACCGCGTCGCCGAGATAGGCGAGCACCAGCGGCGAATACTGCGCCGCCCGGCTCACGCTCTCTTCCACTTGACGCCCTCTTTGGTGTCCTCAAGGAGGATACCCATCGCCGTGAGCTCGTTTCGGATTTCATCGGCGCGCGCAAAGTTCTTCTCCTTCCGCGCCGTCTGCCGCTCCGCAATCAAAGCCTCCACCCGGGCATCCAGATTCTCTTCCTTCCGCTCGGACAGCAGGCCCAGCACATCGAGAAGCCTCTCGAGAAGCTCTTTCACGCGGGTAATGTAGGTCTTCGAGCTCTCTTCCGTGACTGTGATATTGGCGCGCTTCACCATCTCGAAAATCACACTGATCGCATCCGCGGTGTTGAAGTCATCGTCCATCGCGGCCTCGAATTTTTCACGGAGCGTGTCAAAGGCCTTCAGCTCTTCTTCCTCCGCGCCCGTTAGCGCCTCGGTCTTTGCCGCCGACAGGCAGTCTCTGAGATGCTCCATCGCGGTCAGAATGCGGTCCAGGCTCGCCTTCGCGCCGTCCATCATCTCCCGCGAGAAGTTCAGCGGACTTCTGTAGTGCGCCGAGAGCATGAAGAAGCGGAGCACCTGGAGATCGTACTCCTCGCTGATCTGCCGCACAGTCTTAAAATTGCCGAGCGACTTCGACATCTTGACGTTGTCGATGTTCAGGAAGGCATTGTGCATCCAGTAGCGCACAAACTTCTTGCCGCTCACGGCCTCGGACTGCGCAATCTCGTTCTCGTGGTGCGGGAACACCAGATCCTCGCCGCCGCCGTGAATGTCGATTGTCTCGCCGAGGTACTTTTTGCTCATGACCGAGCACTCGATGTGCCAGCCCGGGCGTCCCTCACACCAAGGCGACTCCCAGTAGGGCTCGCCCTCCTTCTTCGGCTTCCAAAGCACAAAGTCGTTCGGATCCTCCTTGGCCTCCTCGCCGCGCACCTTGAGGGTGCGAAGTCCCGCCTGGTTCTCCTCGACATTTTTGTGGGAGAGCTTGCCGTAATCCGGGAAACTCTCGACCCGGTAGTAGACCGTGCCGTCCGCCGCGACATACGCGTGGCCGCCGTCAATCAGTTTCTGAATCATATCAATCATGCCGGAAATCTCTTCGGTCGCGCGCGGGTTATAGCTTGCCGGGCGCACATTCATGCCCGCCATATCCTTCTTGCACTCGGCAATGTAGCGCTCGGAAATCACAGAGGCGTCCACACCCTCCTCGTTGGCCGCCTTGATAATCTTGTCGTCCACATCGGTGAAGTTCGAGACAAAGTTCACCTCGTACCCCTTATACTCGAGATAGCGCCGCACCGTGTCAAAAAAGATCATGGGGCGCGCGTTGCCGATGTGAATGAGATTGTATACCGTCGGGCCGCAGACATACATTCTGACCTTACCCGGCTCAATGGTCTGAAACTCCTCTTTGTAACGCGTCATCGTATCGTAAATTTTCATTTTGTTCTCTCCGTCAACAGGCACACGGCGTGCGCCGCAATGCCCTCTCCTCTCCCTGTAAAGCCCATATGTTCCTCGGTGCTCGCCTTGACGCTCACAGCCCCTACCGGGAGCGAGAGCACCTCCGCAATTCGCGCGCGCATCGCGCCTATATGCGGCGCGAGCTTCGGCGCCTGGCAGACCACCGTGCTGTCAATGTTTCCGATTTCGTAGCCCGCGCCGCGAACCAAGTTCCCGACCGCCCGCAACAGTTCCGCGCTGTCCGCACCCTGATAAGCCGGATCGCTGTCCGGAAAGTGCGCGCCGATATCGCCGAGCGCCGCCGCGCCGAGCAGCGCGTCGGAAATCGCATGCAAAAGTACATCCGCGTCGCTGTGGCCGAGCAAGCCCTTCTCGTAGGGAATTTCAATGCCCCCGAGGATAAGCGGTCGCTCTACGACCAAGCGGTGTACATCATACCCCTGTCCGATTCTCATCTTCCTCTCCTCCCGCTCTCAACAGAGAAAGCGTATCTGCCGGTGCACACAGCGCACCGTAAACTCCTGCCTGCTCCCGCGCCCCTCGCCGTCCGTATGAAACGGCAGCGCTTCGTCGAGACAGAGATGAAACTCCCGACAACGGTACACCCGGACGCCCGCATAGGCTTCCGGCTGCAGACGCCGCGGCAGGAGCAGGAGCCGCGCCTGCTGCAGGCGGCTCTGCGTATTCAGCACCGAGACGGTCAGCTGACCGTCCGAGAGCGGCACCTGATTCGCGAGACGTATGCCGCCGGCCTCTGTCGGCTGCAACTGCGCGCTCAGCAAAAAGAGGTGCCCAAACTCGACCCGCTGACCGCTGTCCGTCTCAAAATAGCCCCGGGTACAGCGCGCGCGGAGCAGTGCGCGAAAGCCCTCTCTGCGCCGCGTGCCAAGCCAGAGCAGCCGCGAATGCCGCCCGCGGCGCTGTTCGAACGCATAGAGCCTGGACAGCCACTCCGCGTCAAAGCCGACGCCGCAACTCACGAGAAAGCGGTGATGCAGGGGCTCGTTGCCGCCGAACTCCACCACGCCGTAGTCGAGCGACCGCTCCTCGCGCGGCGAGAGAATGCGCTTTAAACAGCCGAGCGGCGTCACCGGGAGTTTTAACCCGCGCGCAAAGTCGGAGTCCCGCCCCACCGGAATAAAGCCGAAGCGAAGCCGCTCCGAGAGCCGCGCGCCGTCCAGCACCTCGTTCAACATGCCGTCGCCTCCCACGGCGACCAGGGTGAGTTCCGTGTCGCCCGGCGCTTCCGTGAGTTTTGCCGCCAGCTGCCTTGCCTCGCCGGTGCCTCCGGTCACATAAACCTGATATTCTGTTTTGGTGCGGAGCAGCCTCCGCTCGAGTTTCTTAAAGACGCGGTACCCGCGCTCGCCGCCCGCATTCGGATTTACCAAAAAAACCAGCATCGAAACGACCTCGCTCTCCGCCGTGTCCGGCCTTCGCAATCAGATACCTCATTCCCGGTTCCTTGCGCTTTGAGTATAACACAGAAAGTAGGGTGCTGGAAAAAATGCTAGATTGCAAGATCAAGTAGGACAGTCTGAAATAATTCCTCCGGCG